>JBEVXT010000199.1:0-8327 GCA_040505955.1 Sedimenticola sp.
GTGAACTTGTTCGCGATCAGCTTCGTAGGAGACTCTTCGCGAACAAGTTCGCTCCTACGCCATGATTCAGCAGGGTCAGGTTTACCTGCAGTTTCTACCTAACGTCATTTACAGCCATCACTGCTCAAGAAACACCACACCGTAGGAGTGAACTTGTTCGCGATTAGCTTCGTAGGACACTCTTCGCGAACAAGTTCGCTCCTACAAGTGCCACTCCGTTTCAATCTATATGGGCTTCAGGCTCCTAGCCAGTTTATTTTGTAATGCTATTCTCTGCGTTCTCTCTGTTTTCCTCCGCGACCTCAGCATCCCGCTTTTCCTGATAACTGCCAACTATTCCCCAAACAGCGCGTCGACAAACTCTTCAGCATCAAAGTGACGCAGGTCTTCGATCGCTTCGCCGATACCGATAAAACGGATCGGTATCTTCAGTTTGTCGGCGATGGCAAAGACAATACCACCCTTGGCGGTGCCGTCCAATTTTGTCAGGGTGATGCCGGTCAGCTTTATCGTCTGATTGAATTGAACCGCCTGGTTGAGGGCGTTCTGGCCGGTGCCGGCGTCTACCACCAGCATCACCTCATGGGGTGCATCCGGATCGATTTTTCTCATCACCCGCGCCACCTTGGAGAGTTCGTCCATCAGGTTGCCCTTGGTGTGCAGGCGTCCGGCGGTGTCGGCGATCAGTACATCGACACCACGGGCGGTGGCCGCCTCCAGGGCGTCGTAGATCACTGAGGCGGAGTCGGCGCCGCTGTGCTGTGCGATTACCGGGATACTGTTGCGCTCACCCCAGCTCTGCAACTGTTCCACTGCGGCGGCGCGAAAGGTGTCACCCGCCGCCAGCATCACGCTCTGGCCCTCATCCTGGAGTCGTTTGGCCAGCTTGCCGATGGTGGTGGTCTTGCCAGCACCGTTGATGCCGATCATCAGGATTACCTGGGGTTTTCCCTCCTGTGATGGGGTTACCGGCGCGTCACAGCCGGAAAGGGTCTCAAGGAGCAGCTTTTTGAGTTCCTTGGCCAGTGTTTCCGGGTCTGAGAGTTGGTTACGCTTCACTTGCTGGCTGAGGTTGTCGATGATGCGGCTGGTGGTGTCGACGCCGACATCTGCCGTCAGCAGCAGGGTCTCCAGCTCCTCCAACAGATCGTCATCGATCTTCTTGCGGCCGAGAACCAGATTGGCGAGGCCGTCTGTGAGATTGCCGCGGGTTCTTGAGAGGCGCTCCTTGAGTCGGCCAAACAGGCTCTGCTTTACGCCACTGCTGTTTTCAACCGGGGGCTCAGCGCTCTCTTGCGGTGATGAAATTTCAGGAGGCTGTTGCTCAGCCGTTTTTTGCTTCTTTCGTTTACCGAATCCAAACATCTGGTATGGTTCCTGCGCATCCGGCGGAACCGGTGGCTCTGTTTCTGGTCTGTTGTAGACAGGTTCTCTTTGGACAACCCGCGCCAGCTCTGAAAGAATGGCGCGCCTGCCAATGAAATATAGTGGCGGAATCCTAACACTTTGTCTGTAATCCACCTACTTTCGCAAGGAAAAAATTTGGCAATGTACATGAGACACGTTCTGGCGGCGGCCTTGCTGCTTGCCTCTTTTTCGCTCCCGGCGACGGTGCATGAGTTTCTCCTCGATAACGGTCTCAAAGTGATTGTCAAAGAGGATCACCGGGCGCCTATCGCCGCCATTCAGGTGTGGTACAAGGTGGGCTCCTCCTACGAGCCGGATGGCGTGACCGGCGTCTCCCATGTGCTTGAACATATGATGTTCAAAGGGACGAACAGGCACGGTGCCGGTGAGTTCTCCCGCATCATTGCCGCCAACGGGGGTGATGACAACGCCATGACCAGCCGTGACTTCACCGCCTATGTGCAGACCCTCGCCAGTGATCGGCTGGAGGTGGCGTTTGAGCTGGAGGCGGATCGTATGCGCAACCTCACCCTGCCAGCGGATGAGTTTACCAAGGAGCTTGAAGTGGTGAAGGAGGAGCGCCGCCTGCGCACCGAAGACAGTCCCACGGCGCTTACCTATGAGCGTTTCAACGCGCTTGCTTACAGTGCGCTGCCCTATGCCAATCCGGTGATTGGCTGGATGAGTGACCTGAACAATATGCAGGTGGAGGATCTGCGTGACTGGTACCGCCGCTGGTACGCCCCCAATAACGCCACCCTGGTGGTGGTGGGTGATGTGCAGGTGGATCAGGTGCGTCGGTTGGCGGAAGGCAGTTTTGGTCTGTTGAAGTCGGAGCCTGTTCCACGGTTAAAGCCCCTGCGTGAACCGCCCCAGCGCGGCGAGGTGCGGGCCCGGGTGGCGGTGCCGGCGCGTGAGCCCTATCTGATCATGGGCTACAAGACGCCGGTGATCACCACCGCAGAGGAAGCCTGGGAACCTTACGCATTGGCCATGCTGTCGGCAGTGCTGGATGGCGGTAACAGCTCCCGTTTCAGTCGCGACCTGGTGCGCGGCAGGGAGATCGCTGTTTCAGCGGGGGCATCCTACAGCGCCTTCTCCCGCCTCTCCGGGCTCTTTATTCTGAGCGGTCGCCCCGCCAAGGGGCACTCCATGGATGAGCTGGAGCAGGCGCTCAGAGGTGAGATCGAACGGGTAAAGAGCGAGTTGGTGAGTGAGGAGGAGCTGCAGCGGGTGCGCACTCAGGTGGTTGCCGGTGAAGTGTATGAACTTGACTCCGTCTACTATCAGGCGATGCAGATCGGCATGCTGGAGACGGTGGGTCTCGATTGGCGTCTGCTGGATCAGTACACCGACAATATCAAGCGGGTAACCGTTGAGCAGGTGCGTGAAGTGGCGCGCAGATACCTGCTGGATGAAGAGCTGACGGTGGCCATTCTCCACCCCCTTCCGATGGACGATCTGTCACTGCAAAGTGCGGCGCAACCCCTTGTTGCCTCTACTGCCGGGGGTGATCATGATTGACTATTATCTGATACGCCCCCTCCTTGCCGGGCTGCTGTTGCTGTCGGCAATGTCGCTTCAGGCAGGGCCAAAGATCGAAAGCTGGTTTACCGGCAACGGCGCCAGGGTGATGTTTGTCCACGCCCCTGAGCTGCCTATGGTGGATATTGAACTGGTATTTGACGCCGGCGCTGCCCGTGACGGGGAGGCCGGTGGATTGGCGCTGCTGACCAATGCACTGCTCTCCGATGGTGCCGGTGAGTGGGACGCCGACCAGATAGCCGAGCGGCTGGAGGGGGTGGGCGCAGAGATTGACTCCGGAGCCGGCAGGGATATGGCATGGTTATCGGTTCGCACCCTGACCGAACCCGGGCCGCTGGCTAAAGCGGTGGAGACACTGGCTGGCATTGCTGGTACGCCGCGTTTCCGTCAGGCTGACTTTGAGCGTAACCGCAAAGCGATGCTGGTCTCTCTAAGTCAGGGTAAACAGTCACCCTCGACGGTGGCGGCCAAGGCGTTTTTTAAGGCACTCTACGGTGATCACCCCTATGCAGGGTATCGTGGAGGCACCAGTGAGTCTCTGGCGGCGATCTCCACCGGGGAGGTGAGGGCTTTTTACCAGCGCTACTACGTGGCGCGCAATGCGGTGGTCGCCATTATCGGTGCGGTGGATCGCCATCGGGCGGAGCAGCTGGCAGAACAGGTGACGGCACAGCTCTCTCCCGGTGAGCATACCCAACCCCCCCCGGTGGTGGACTCCCTCAAAAGTGCGCAGGAGGTGGTTCTGTCTTTTCCCTCCTCCCAGACTCATATTCTGATGGGGCAGCCCGGTGTCTATCGGGGTGATCCGGACTATTTTCCTCTCTACGTCGGCAACCATATTCTCGGTGGCAGTGGGCTGGTCTCACTTCTCAATGAGGAGATCCGGGAGAAGCGGGGGCTCTCCTACAGCACCTACAGCTACTTCTCTCCAATGCGTCGCAGAGGGCCTTTTATTATCGGAGCCCAGACGCAAAATGCCCGTAGTGGCGAGACATTAAAGGTGGTGCGGGAGACCCTGCAGCGCTATATCGACAAAGGGCCGGACGAAGCGGAGTTACAGGCGGCAAAGCAGAATATCACTGGTGGTTTTCCACTGCGTATCGCTGGCAACAGTAAAATTATGGGCTATCTGGCGGTACTTGGTTTTTATGATCAGCCGCTGGATTACCTCGACACGTTTGTCGATAGGGTCAATCGGGTCACCCGTGAGCAGATCAGGGATGCGTTTGCTCGCAGGGTCGATCCGGCCCGCTTTGTCACGGTGGTGGTAGGCAATGGCGAAAAAGCGCAAAGCGACCACTAAGTCCCGTGGCGGGACGCCGGAGCGCTCGGGGCAGCGCAACCAGATACGTATTATCGGCGGCGAACACCGGGGCAGGCGTCTCTCTTTTCCCGATAGCCGGGGTTTGCGGCCGACAACGGATCGCGTCAGGGAGACGCTGTTTAACTGGCTGCAGCCCTTTTTTCCAGGCGCTGCCTGCCTTGATCTCTTCGCTGGCAGTGGTGTGCTTGGGCTGGAGGCGGCCTCCAGGGGCGCCTCCCGGGTCACTCTGGTGGAGAAGAGCGGAGAAGTAGTAATGATGTTGCGGGAGAGTCTGGAGCTGCTTCGACTCGATAGCGTCAAGCTGATCCAGGCCGATGCCGTTAACTGGCTGGAGAGCCCCGGTGATCCCTTCGAGATCGTTTTTCTTGACCCGCCGTTTGCCGACGATCTGCTGACCACCGCCTGCGGTTTGCTGGAGAAGAACGGCTGGCTCAAGCAAGGGGCAAGAATCTACCTGGAGCGAGACCGCCATAGCCCCGAGCCGCAACTGCCGGAGAACTGGGTGGAGCTAAAGAGGAAACAGGCGGGGCAGGTGGTGTTTGGGCTTTATACCAGGGGAGATGCCATGGGGAGTGGTATCTGAGTTAATCAACCGCACAGGTTTATTGAGTTACTTGCTATTGATCGGTAGGTTAATAATTTTTATGGGGAAATAAAAAATATCACTGTTTCTCAATAAAAACAGGAAAACGGCTCTTCGCATTTGACATTAGCGCGCCGCCGATTATTATCCGCTCTCTGGAATCAGGAAAACGAGCCAATGAGTGTAGCGATCTATCCCGGAACGTTCGACCCTATCACCAACGGACACAGTGACCTGATTCAGCGGGCGGCAAAGCTGTTTGAGCGGGTGATTGTTGCCGTGGCCGTGAGTTCGGGCAAAGGTATGCAGGGGCCGAAGTTTGATACCCGTGAACGGGTTGACCTGGCAACTGAGGTACTATCCGGCATCCCGAATGTCGAGATTATTGAGTTTGATACGCTGCTGGTGGACTTTACCCGGCAGGTGGGCGCGGGTGTGATTCTCCGTGGCCTGCGGGCGGTGTCAGACTTTGAGTATGAGTTTCAGCTGGCCGGAATGAACCGGCGGCTTGCACCGGAGTTAGAGACCATGTTTCTTACCCCGGCTGAGCAGTTTGCTTATATCTCCTCCAGTTTGGTGAAGGAGGTAGCGGCGTTGGGTGGCGATGTGTCGGAATTTGTACATCCCGCTGTTGGACTGGCCCTGGCGCGCCGGTAACACTAAATTTATAATCGGGGGCAATGTCCCATTTTTAGGAGTCTGATATGGCATTATTAATAAATGAAGAGTGCATCAACTGTGATGTGTGTGAGCCGGAGTGTCCCAACGGTGCTATCACCATGGGTGATGAGATCTATGAGATTGACCCTGATCTCTGCACCGAGTGTGTCGGTCACTACGACGAAGCCCAGTGTGTTGAGGTCTGCCCGGTTGACTGTATTCCAGAGGATCCTGAACATAAGGAGACCAAGGAACAGTTGATGGCCAAGTTTGAACTCCTCACCGCCGACGACTGAGTTACACGTAGTAGCTGTTGGTACAGAAAGGTCCCAGGTGGGGCCTTTCTGTTTTTCAGGATGTTGAAACCAGCCAGTATTCCGGTGTAGGAGCGAACTTGTTCGCGAAGAAGCTGCGACGGAGCTGATCGCGAACAAGTTCGCTCCTACGGTTATCAATCTTTCAGACTACATGGTTTTTGGGTTGTCCTATTCAACCGGTCAATGAGAAATAACAGGAGAGCAAATATGCAATTCACACCATGCCGTGGTCACGACCACTGTACCGAAGACGGCACCCACTGCCAGGGTTGCGGCCGCAGCCACGAGGAGGTGGCCCAGACCCGGGCGCTGATCGGCGGCCTTGCCAAATATGCCCTGGATATGGGTTATGAGAATTTTCAGGAGTTCACCACGTTTATCGGCGACAAAGCGGCAAAGAAGGTGACGGCTGCCAAAACCAAGGAAATGGACGTTGCTCCTTTTCAGGAAAATTAAACGTAACTATTCAGCACACCTAAGAAGTCCGCTATTTCTGCGTTAAAAAATGACCATTTGCACAAATAAGCTCGCATTTTGTGCCTTTTTTATCCTCAGGCCTGCCCTGTACCAAAATTCTGAAAACCACAGCTATGGTGGAACAGCGCTGTTGTAGGAGTGAACTTGTTCGCGATTAGCTTCGTAGGAGACTCCTCGCGAACAAGTTCGCTCCCAAATCTGAGTTTTGGATTACCGTACTGAATAGTTACAATTAAACCTGGATTCCGCAGTTGGCCGCCATCCAGTGGTTTGCAGCGAAATGGCGTTAAATCCGAAAGGCACCCTGGTTAAACCTAGAAACCGCGTCTTTCATGCGTGTAACCGCCTGGACAAGGGTGGAGCGGGGGCAGCCGAAGTTAAGCCTGACGTAGTCTCCGTCACCGAACTGGGCTCCCCCGGAGGGGCCTACACCATGGGCCTCGAAGAGCTGTTGGGTATTTTCGACCCCCAGCTCACGGGTATTGATCCAGGCCAGGTAGGTGGCCTCCACATGGGGCATGGAGAGTCCCGGTATATCTCTGATTTCACGCTCAAGGTAGTCACGGTTGCCGCGCAGGTACCCGAGCAGTGCCTGCAGCCAATCATCGCTGTCCCGAAAGGCGGCCATGGCGGCGGCGAAGGCCATGGAGGTGACTCCGGGCATAACCATTCTTGCGTTGTTGGTAAATGCCCTGCGTAGGTTCTCATCAGGAATGATGGCAAACGAGCAGTTGATCCCGGCGATGTTGAAGGTCTTGCTGGTAGCCATCAGAGTGATGGTGCGATCTGCATAGCCGGGTTCCGCCATGGCCGTGGGGGTGTGGCTTTTCTCTTCGTCAAGTATCAGGTCGCAGTGGATTTCATCCGAGCAGATGATGATGTTCCTGGATTTGCAGAGGTCAATCAGCTCCTTGAGTTCATCCCTGCTGAAACAGGTACCCACCGGATTGTGGGGGCTGCAGAGCATGATCATCCCTGTCTTTGGCGTGATTGCCCTCTCGATGGCTTCGATATCGTAGCTCCAGCGGCCGTCGATGCTGTGAAGCGGCACATCGACAAGCTCCCGTCCAGCCTGTTGAGCGACGTGGAGGAAGTGGTGATAGATCGGTGAGTTGGTCACCACCTGATCCCCTCGTTTACCGACGGTGCGGCAGGCAGCGGAGAGGCCCGGCACCACACCGGGAATCCATACGATCCAATCGGTCTCGATATGCCAGCCGTATTTCCGTTTCAGCATCAAAGCCACCACCTCGGCCAGCTCGGACGGGTGGGAGGCATAGCCGAATACGCCGTGCTCCACCACTCCCTGCAGGGCATCGATGATGGCGGGGGCGGTTCTGAAATCCATATCGGCCACCCACATGGGCAGAATGTCCTGGCCGGTATAGAGATCCCACTTCATGCTGCCGCTGTTTCTGCGCTCGATGGGAGTGTCAAAGTCAAAAGGCATATGGTTGTCCTGGTGGTTGCATTTTGGATCCGGGTGGAATGACTTGTTAGATCTCTTTTTGTCGGCTAAGCTTCTCTATGCGCATAACCAATGCGCATTAACTCGTTGGGGGGTACTGAACCATGCAACAGCTATTTGATGAAGCAGCTACAAAAAAAGCGACCAACCTTAGTTTAAACAGTGACTTACTATCTAAGGCACGAAAGTTCAATATTAACCTTTCGGCTACACTAGAGCACGCGCTCGTTGATGAGCTACGAAAGCTGGAACGCAGTAATTGGTTAAATGAGAACAAGGCCGCTATTAATGAGTTAAATGATTTAGCTGATAGAAATGGTTTGTTTTCTGATGCCTATCGTAAATTCTGATGTGTCAATTTTCACTGTACAGAAACGAAGACAGCTCTTCAAAAGAAACCTATCCATTTTTTATTGATATTCAAAATTCACTGCTAAGTGATTTGAATTCCAGAATTGTCATTCCTTTATCTCCTTATGCGACATTAAATAATAACGAAGCCAAAAAGCTGTGTCCTGTCATTCACCTTGATGAAGGTGATTTTGT
>JBEVXT010000200.1:0-15100 GCA_040505955.1 Sedimenticola sp.
CTCCTGCAGTCAGGTTGACTCCCTGTGTTAAATAGCTACAACTGTGATTGTATATTATTCAAAACACCGAGAACAATACACCTTGTTACTCCCGACTTTGAAACCACAATTTACCGCCCCCCTATAGGGTTAAATTTAATGATTCAAAACAGCGGACATGTATGCTTACATAGGGGGTCTCGCCGCAAGCACAAGCGATCTGCTTTACTGAAGGCAACGACCGAGGCGCTGGAGAAAATTCAGGGTATGGTGGCACGAGGTTATCTCAAAGACAAAGAGACGATAGGCGTACGTGTTGGCCGGGTGGTCAATCAATACAAGATGGCCAAGCACTTCTCTCTTGAGATTGCGAAGAATCAATTCGATTTCGAGGATGACAAAGAGAAGGTCAGAGCAGAGGCGGCGCTGGATGGAATCTATGTTATTCGAACTTCATTGTCTGAGCTATCGACTGAGGATACAGTCCGTCACTACAAATCGCTCAGTCAGGTAGAAAGAGCCTTTCGATCCATCAAAACCATGGATCTGGAAGTTCGCCCCATCCATCATTACCAGGAGCAACGAGTTAGAGCACATCTTTTTATCTGCATGCTCGCTTATTACGTAAAATGGCACATGATGGAGGCATGGCGACCGCTTCTGTTTACCGATGAAGATCAGCAGGCCAAGCAGAGCAGGGATCCTGTTGCACCGGCTAAGCGTTCTTCATCAGCTCTCACAAAGATACAGAGTAAACGGTTACCGGATGGATCACCGGCACATAGTTTTCAGTCGCTGCTTCGCAACCTGGCAACCATTACCAGAAATGTTTGTCGAAGCCGAGATGCGGAGGCGGGTACGCCCACCTTTACCATCGATACTCAACCCACGCCAGCCCAACGGAAAGCTATTCAATTACTGAAAGAAATCAGGATGTAGACAGAATCTTGCAGGCTCATTCATAAATATCATATTGATATTTATGAATATTTTTGATATCCACTAAAGGGAACTTCAGTCTAGCTGGACGGAATTAACTCGATGTTGACGAAATATGGATAAATCACACCCAAGAATAGGAATAATCACCTCTAATAAAGCTGGCTGGAAGTCTGTACGAATGAGATGGATTAAGGCTCTGAGTAATCGGCCGGAATTTGATACAATATTTTACTGCCTTGAGGATTATGCTCAAAAAATTGATTATCTGACAACTGAAATAAAACATTTCAAAACCCTTTGGTACCTATTAGCGGGAAGGACAGCAGCTAATAAGGCCATACGTGACGGTTGCTCAACAATTGTAATTAATACCTTTCACCATATACCACTCCTCCCGATCAATAAGAACATCAGATATATATCATATGGTGATGCCTCAGCAAACCAGTTAACCTCGATGAGTCACACAAAGAATAAAAAAATACCCTCTATAATAGATAGCATCTATAAATATGGAATTAGGCGGCACGCTAATGCAGGAATGCTATTTTTAGGCATGAGTGATTGGTACTTAAAAAGCCTAAAAGATGACTACCTCGTAGACGAAATGCAACTAAAACTCCTCCATACCGGAGTTGATATAAAAATATGGCATCCAATACCAAGTCATCACAAAAGTAGAAAGCCAAACGAAAAATTACGAATAATTATGTGTGGCACCCCCTTCAAGAGAAAAGGGGGACTATTAATAAATGAAATTAGTAAATTAAAAGAATTTGAAAACTGTTATTGGGATATTATCTCATTTGATGCCGAATTCGATAATACTAGAAATTGCACATACCACAATAACCTGGAACCAAATAATTCTAAACTGGTCGAATTATACCAAAATGCAGATATCATGCTACTACCAACATACGCTGATTGTTCATCTATTGCAGGCATTGAAGCACAAGCTTGTGGTTTACCTTTGATTATGACAGATATAGGAGGAACAAATGAAATTCTCTCAGACAAAATAACCGGTCATCTCATTCCTAACCCACCAACAATAGAAAAAATCATAAAGTCACTTAGAATCTACACAAGTAACAAAGAAATCTTATTGAGAGACTCAATCGCAGCACGCAAACGTGCTGAAAATCTATTTTCTCTCGATTCACATGTTCAAACTCTAATATCACACATTACTAATTCCTATTGAAAAATAATTTAAATTATATTTAAACAACCCTTAATAAAACGTACATAACGATAAATGTAAGCATCTGCGAAACAGATCTTCTTATTCTGTTCACGTAACGAATATGGGACATGTGGCAAGGCAAGACCATGCAGCTTAACCTCCTTCAACAAGTTCATAAGGGAATCAAAATTCTTATATGAATTTATATTCCATCCTTGCCATGGTTTTGGCTTTAAACTGAAATGAACTAGGTAAGCACTAGGGTCTTTATCAAGCATAAATCCCCCAACCTCTGGAGCATCATAAGAAAATGCAAACATGGAGCTCAAAACTGATTCATCACTCATAAAATAATTCTTATTACGACTATCAACCAATTGAATATCTGATGACAATACTTTATTCATCTGTGATTTCCATTTTTTTATGAAAGGCATATGGTCCTGATTCAGGACAAAACAATTATTCACGATAGTTTTCTTCATACGAGGATGATGCAATTCACCAACATCAGCAGACCATGCTCTTAATATATATTCAGGAACTTCTCCAACGTTATCACTAGAACAATAAAACCGTTTATACTGCTCATTCATTTCACACGTACCTCGCACTCTAATTTGAAACTCGTCCCTGGAGTTCCTGAGATATTTGCTAATATCTCCCAAAATCATACAATCCGAATCTATCCAAGTTACCAACTCGGTATTCGCCGTTAAAATTGCATCTGGCTTCTGCATCGCCATACATTTATGGCTTTTTTCTGAAACACCAATGACTTTAACATCATTAAACTGCATCAAAAGTCCTCTATCACTCTCCGAAAATCCATCAACAAGAACATGAATTTTATCTTTGCAACCACCTAAGCGTAATGAAGCAACTAAAATATATGCTCCCCATAAATAACTCTTGTCGCACGCCGTAACTATTGTATTCTCTTTCATACTCTAATTCAGATATAGAAAAATCAAAAACATAAAAAGCCTTGGTTGTATAATGGCTATCGAGAATGCTTACCTGTATCGCTTTCGTAATTTCCTAAAATGCACATCCAGAAACCTATCAACCAGAAAAGCGTAAAACACAGAAATAACCACATTAAGTACTATTAGCTCAACAATTGAACTCGAAATATCATTTTTCTCGATTGCTATTATAACCACAAAATTAATCAAATAAATAAAGTAGGCGTAAAGGCCTATTATTTTCAGCACCTTAGTATTTAGAAATCAGAATAATAGATGCTTGTGATATTGAATTCGTAAATAAAAATAAGGGAGCTAAGGCAACTCCCTGTATTGTGTACCGAAGCGTTTCTCTGAAATACTCGTTACGATAAAGAAATGACAGCACCAATAACATTAGAGATGAGAACGATATAACGTAAGGTTTCCAATTCATTTTATCCGATGTTTCAGCCTCATAGCTGGCCCCATCATCGGTCAAACAGGGGTTTTTACTGCGAACGGTGGTGGGTGTGCTATTTCCGTGCTATTTCCGTGAAGGTGCCCAGTGATTATTTCGATTCTCGGTTCTTCGACGGCCAAAGGTACCCTTGTACTACAACCCTTCGAAAAACTCGATGAGATTACGAGCGAAGCGCTCGGTGTTGTAGTGGGATTTGCATAGCTGACGCCCCTTGTTTCCCATTTGCTGAGCTTCGTTTCTATTCTCCCACAGGAAGCGAACCGCTCCCTCAAGAGACTCCGGGTCTCCGGGTTCTACATAGAACCCTATTCCCTCTGCCTCGATATCCAACTCTCTCCTCAGGGAGCCAGTTCGGGTCATGACAACGGGACGCGCCGTCGCCATCGATTCCAACAAATTGGTAAAGCCGACTGCAGAACGTTCGTTCGGATCGTGCTCAAGGGTAATCAAACTGAAGGCCGCATATCGATAGTAATAGTCACATAGCTCCCGATAGCTCACCGAGGGATACGGTCCACCGACCTTGATAATTTTCACCGAAAGCGGCATGGGAGGCGGTGGGGGGGCATCAAAGGGACGAAGCATGACCAGCGGAATATCAAGCTTCGCCCACGCTTTTGCTACAACTTCCAAATCCCGAAGGGCCTTGCCAGCATAGAGCACAAATTGAGGTTCATACGGAAAGGGCTGGAAGAACGATAGATCGATGCCCCAGCCGATGTGGCTTCGTTTAATTCTTGGCGCCAGGCGCCCAGAACACTCGTACGCTGCTGGAGTCAAGCCGAGCAAACCGTCATGTAGTTCCGAAAACCAAAGCCTCTCGCCAGCGAACAAGAAACTCACAACCCGCGGCCGCATGACATTAATCCCCCTCAAAAGCGGACACCAGAAGAGCAGATTATGGGCGCAGTATACGAAGTCATCGCGCCCAAGAGATAACGCAGCCCAAAGCGTTTTTCCAAAATCAGTCGTCACATTCTTGAGGTAACGGGTCAGGATCGCTGGCCGCTCGGGAATCAACACCTCATACCCGGCCCGCGCCAGTTCGATACAGCCGAAGAACCGATCGCTTGGATACAGCCCCTGACACCACTTCTCGTAGCCCTCTATCATCCCGAAGTCGTTAATGTACAGAACCCGCCGCCCTCTATTAAGGATGGAGCTACGTATGGTCACAATACCGTTCCGACAGCCCACCTCGAATTCCCCCTTGCGAAAGGGCCCGCTGAGGGGCGTATCAAGCTGTTGATTCAAATCTCGCATCTTTGCATCCTTACGTAACGACATACCACCATGGACTTATGCAATATAATAACTGGTAATAACTGGAGTCAGGAAAAACGGTTCTTCGTAGATTTGTGTGAATCCTTACGGGGCCATATCCCGCCCACCACAGTAAAACTGTGTCTATCCGGTTTATTGATCGCTTACCTTCATTTTGGAAGAGGATCGATATTGTTGGATTGGTAGCACTGGTATAGAATATGCCTGTGTCAAGCGATTTAAGACCGCCTAACCTGTGGCTGGATTACAACAGCTATCCGAGAGGAACCATATTCGATGTCCACGAACTTTGCCGTAGCAAGAAAGCGACTCTGTAAGTCTATTGTTATCATTCCACTACTGTTATTTTTCTACGAAGCGAATGCCGCTTGCGTCGCACAGCAGCCAAGGACATTTTGTGGCGATACGGTTAAACTTGGTATGAGATTTTCATCTCCCCCCACTACATACATGACAATTTCCACCACAGGAAATCTTTACTCCGATAACGACTTTGCCTATTCGACTGTCAACAATAACAACGAGTTTATCTCTAGGCTAAGAAACGATGATATTAATAGTTTGTTTTTTGTGTATGCAGATTTAGCATGGGATCAACCCGGAAACACATTTGGCCTATATATCACACGGAATAGCTACGTTGAAACATTACCTGCATTAGATTTCATACTTGATGATATCGATTTTTTTGGCCCACAGCTAGATATTATTGGCCTTACTGTGAAGACACCGAATGGCTATGACCCCATCTTTTCATCTTTCACGAACGACTCCCTCTTCATCCAATTCCCTGAGATAACATTCGCCTCGTTACAAGATAGAAAATCGATTAAGTTTGAACTTGAGACGGGGCTAAGCCCTATTCCGATTCCTGCGGCTGCGTGGTTGTTCGGCTCTTCGCTGATGGGCTTCTTTTTCTTCAAGAGTCGCCGCCGCACAGCCTGAAGCAATGGATGACGCCTTCAAATTCCCTGCCCTTTGCTGGTTCTTTGTCTGCATTCCATGTTACGGCAAAACCGCTCCACTTTCTAATATGAGTGGCGTGAATTCTTAACGAAAACAAAAAAGTCTAAGTATGTACAAAAAAATCAGGGGTGTTTACCATAAATTAAAAAACTCTATATGTCCGGTGTCAATTACTTTGTCCGGTTCGCGTCAATTATCTTGGCCGGTTTAGTGACGCGGGATTTCTTGGTTGATTTCCCCGCAGAGGGCGCACAGCGATTGTGCTTGGGGGGGTAGTTGTCGCCGCACCGGTTGTTTCCTTTGGCGACAATTAAAGCGTTATGCCGGTGCTCGGTCACCCTGTTGATCGACCGCAGTGGCCTTGCCCTATGGTGGTGTAACAACCGACATTGTTGCTGCCTGCTCCCGGTCTATCTGTTGCATCGCTGCCTTGCGCCGATAGCTGTCAGACTGAACCTCGATCAAGTTGGCGTGGTGAACCAGCCGATCGATGGCGGCTACGGTCATCATTTCATCCGGGAAGATGCGATCCCATTCAGAGAAGGGTTGGTTGGATGTGATGATGAGGCTGCCGGTCTCATATCGATGGGCGATGAGCTCAAACAGGACATATGTCTCCTGGTCACTCTTTTTGACATAACCAAAATCATCCAGGATGAGCACACGGTATTTATCGAGTTTCTGGAGTGCATCTTCGAGCTGGAGTTGTTCACGGGCCTGTTGCAACTGTTGCACCAGGGCCGTGGTGGTGTAGTGACGTATCCGTATGCCCTGCTCGGTAAGGCCATGACCGATAGCTGCGGCCAGATGGGTCTTGCCAACACCGCTGGCGCCGAACAACAGCAGGTTGCGGGCCTGGTGAACCCAGTCTGTGCCGGTGGCGAAGACCTCTATCTGTTCGGCCTTGAGTTCTGGCACCTGGGTAAAGTCGAAGCTGGATAAGGTCTTACCCAGCGGTAGTTGTGACTCTTTGGCGTAGCGATTGATGCGCCGGCTATGACGGTCGGCCAGTTCCTGTTCACACAGGGCGGTGAGGTATTGAGCACTATCCCCCTGTGTCAGGATAGTTGTCGCCTCTCCGCAGACTGCGTATCACAACGCAGATAGGACTCCACCTTATCCAGATTGCTCTCAAATGAAAACTGCGATTTTACTTTTCGCAGACCATTCCTACCCATTTCCTGTGCTAATTCAAAATCGGTCAGAAGTCGTTCAAGTGCTGCTGCGAAAGCTGCACTATCCTGCTCTGGAATGATAAGTCCGGTATTACCGTCATCGCACCAATCTGGTATACCACCCACATTGAAAGCCACCACTGGTCGCGCACAGCGCATGGCCTCTTGTCCAATCAGTCCGAAAGGTTCTGGCCAACAGGACGGGATCGCCACGACCCGCGCTTCATGATAGTACAGCGGTATATCCTGATGTGACACCCAGCCCACAAAATGAACACGATCATTAAGCCCAAGTTTAGACACAAGGGCTCGCAACTCACCTTCAGACTTTCCAGTGCCCACAATGTCGAGCTGAAAGGGGCACGATACCATTGCCAAAGCATGGAGGAGCAGATCAACACCCTTGCCACGTATCAACGACCCGACAAAAAGCACCTTGGGAACTTTTGGTAGCGGCCTAGGTTCAGGCGCACCCTGATCGACCACAGGGTTGTTGATCTTTATCCGCTCTAAGGGGAATCCATTGATGATCAACTGCCGCTTAAGGTATTCACTCAATACCAGAATAGTGTCAAAATGATGGCTTCGATGCATCTCCTTTATCTTCGCTCGAATACTCCTCAACTTAACGGGAAATAGACCACTTTCACTGCGTTCAAGGAAAGCTCCGTCCAGATAACAAGATAAACCAGCTGCAACTTGGCAGGTGCGGCGATTTCGAGTGTAATAACCCGTACCTTTTGGACACCAGAGATCATGGTCATGCACCATCAGTACCTTACGAAAGGGTGTGCTATCTTCCAAACTAGGTGGCAATTGCTCAACCTTATGTACGAATACAACATCGGGTATAACAGTTTCAACGATCGTTGAGAACAAGTACCCCTGGTCGCCACAACCGAACTGCTTACAGGCATAGGCCTCAACGAAGGAGTTGTTATAGACCAGCGGATCCCGCCCATCTTTCCCATAGGCCAAAAAGCAATCATGACCACGCCGAGTAAGACCGCGCGCATAGTCTTCTACTACTTGCTCAACTCCCCCATAATAGCCCCGAAGATTATTAGCGAAGAGGATTCTCACGAATCACCTCCTCATAGATACTCAACAGCTTGCGGGTAATAGCATCCCAGTCGTATTCTGAACAGGCTTTGGTACGGCCTGCCTCAGCCAACCGCTGAGCCAGCCCCCCGCCATCGCTTAGCTGGCGAAAGACCTCCACCAGTGAGTCATCATCTTTGGGATCGAAGAGTAGACCATCGGTACCATCCTCCACAAAGTGGGGTAATCCCCCGACATTACTGGCCAACACTGGTAACCCTGCTGACCACGCCTCAAGGATGACGATACCAAACGGTTCATGAAAAGAGGGGAGCAGAAATAGATCAGCGGCATGGTACGCATCGACCAAGTCCTGGCTATCCGATGGGATACCCGGAATGATAGTCACATGAGCACCCAGTGCTGACGTGTCAACAATCTTCAACAGCTCATCGTAGTATGACGGGTTGGTCACGTTACCCACAATCAGCAAGTGTGTCTTCGGCTCAAGCTCACGAAACACTGGCAACAGGCGTGCAGGCAGATGCTGATTCTTCTGTACATCAATACGAGCAAGGGTGAGTACAACCTTCGCATCTTGCGGTATTTTGTGCTTTTCCCGAAACCAGGCACCATCGCCTTTGGAGAAACGCCGGGTATCTGCACCGTTTGGTAGATAAATCACGCAATTGTCAGGTAAGTGTTTCTGAACGAGCAGACTCTCCTGATAGCCCACGCAGAGAATCGCACTGGCATCCAGCATGACACGACGAGAGCCCACCCATAGCCCCAATACCTTTCCCCAGTCAAAAGCACCCCTAGTAGGCGCAGTCCACGAAGCCGCCTCCTCCTCAGGCACATCGAACACACCACCATGAAGGGAAATTACATAGGGGATTTTACGTTTTCTAGCCACGTAACGACCAATGCCCCCGATGCGATTACCACCGTGGAGATGTATCAAATCCAACTGAGGCATCTTTAGAAGTGCACGCATCAGCGAGAAAGAGAAAGGGCTACCACCCTTTTTGTCCAGCACACGCTTTGCTTCACTATTAAGACCAATGTAAGGATAGAAATAGGGGAAACGTCTTACCTGGAGTCCGTTAAAATTGTCCGATGCATCCTGTGCTGTCGCCAGCGTACACAGGACTTCGGCTTGGTGCCCCATCGCCAGCAAGCGCTTGCTTGTTTCGAGAATAACGGTTTCAGTACCGCCCCAATCATCACGTACAAACCGCCGGGCCAATTGAACCGTATTCATATCGCTAGTCTCTAAAAAACTCTTTAGGAAAGCCTTGTTTCAGGTAACCCGCACGTTTACCCTGATAATGCGCCCAATGAAATATTACCCTGTAGGCCAGGTTGTACGGGATGGTCAGGGGGCGCCCCTTACCAAGGGCATAAAGGGCATCACGAACAATGTGTTTAAAGCAGGCAAACCCTTGCCTAAAAACCGAGGGGTTTTCATGCAGCATTTTTTGATGCACAATGCCATGGCCACGCTCTCTACGGTAAAGTGTCTTCAATGTGTAGTTGTGAGAGTGCTCAACCACAGAATCCACTACGATATCAAAGCGCACACCTCTCTTGGCAGAGCGAACCGCCCAAACAAAGTCTTCCCCCCACCCCTCCTCTGGAAATTTTTCTCTTTCCCAGATCTGGCGCCGGAACGCACACGCTGCAGCCGAGAAAAAATTGTGGCTCTTCTTCCTCATATTATTGTCGCCATAACCGCGAACCAAATCATAGGCGACAACAAAGTAAGCATTAGGCCGCGCCACTTGGCGGCTGGTTACCACATCTACCTGATTAAGTAAAAGTGGCTCTAGCAAAGTAGTTAGCCAAGCATCACCTTGTGGAATACAGTCAGCATTCAACAGCACAATCACCTCTTCTTTAACTAAAGCAATCATGTTATTTAGCACGCGGCCCGGTATGTAGTCGGCTGGCTCGATTTCTGTAATGTTATCCAGGTTAGGATTATGCTTTTTTATAGCTTCAAGCGTACCATCGGTGGAACCAGAATCCACGTTATAAAGGGTAAAGTTGGGATAATTTTGCGCAAAAAGCCGCACCAACGCTTGAGACGCATAGGGCTCTTCATTCTTGGAGCGCATGATGACCGCAACAGCCGGGGCAGCCTCCAACAGACTGAGAAATTTATCGGCCATGGTGGAAAGCCCTACAGTATGTACCAGAGTTCATCCACAATACTCCCAGAGACGCAACACATCTGCAGTGATCCTCTGATCCCGCACATTACCAAAGAGCAGCATAGGAAGATGTGCAAGCACACGGTCACGTGGATGCAAAAACAGTTCACGGACAGGTGGATAGTGCGATGTTTTGATACGAAAATTTCGCAGTACGTTTGTAACACTCTCCTGTACTCCAGGTGAAGTCAAACGTCGGGTACGCTGCTGGTAACTCTCCCATGATAATCCGGGGTCACTAAGTCGATACTGCTCAAACCACAGGAAAATACGTCCATAGAAGCGCGTAACCTCATCGCGCCAAACCCCAAGAGCATCACCTGTAGGCCCATCATGATTTGGCCGAAGCTTAAATTCCAGCGCTTCTTCATAATACTGGCTCAATATTTCACCATCAGGCACTTCCTCCAGGTCCAGCGATCGAAATAGTGCTTGCCGTTCCAGGTAACTTGAGCTATAGCAACCCTTAAGGAATAAGAGTGCATCCCCCATAGCCAGCTGTGCTTTCCTGATATTACGGACGACAAACTCATGATCCACCAAATCGAGGGGCTTGCCCATCTCCAATTTCTGCCGTGCAAGCAGTAGTCCCACACCCCTATTCATAAAAAGCCGGGCACACTCTTCTAAAGGTGGATGCGCTTTGTCGTAGGTAGGCATAGTGGCGAGAATATCGTTCGAACCAATCACTACATGGTGACCTTCCTTGAGCTCCATATACATCACCTCATAGGGAAGTGTGGCCAGAGACACTTGTGGCATAGCTGGGCTAAAATCCACGTGAATGCCACAGCGGGGCTCCATAGCGGCTTTAACTTCTGACAAAGCCTCCATAAGTGCCTTGCGACGAGATCGTGAACTATAGGGAACAATAACGAAGAAATCGTAGTCGTTATAGACTCGCTCTTGGCTATCAACAAGGAATACGCCGCCCTCACCCCGCCCGTAGCCCCCACCAAGAATAAGACCTGAGAGATCGCCCTCACCTACCCGCGCCAAAACTGCCTCGCGAATCTCGAATAGATCTTGTGCTATACGATCTTCAAGTGCTTGGGAACCGTCGATGGTAAAAGGCATGACTGGTTTATACTTCCTTAGTTTGATGATGAAATGTACCACAGCTAATTTACACTAACCCGTAACCTGTTGAAAATTGGTTTGCGTTAAGAGGTATTATCATAAAAAATAGCAACCATACAACCCTATTCAGCAAGTAAAGCCTTAGTACCATCAGAGTTATGATTTCGAAAATATTTGTAGCTCAATTTAATATCTTTGCTTTATATCCGAGAAAAATTACCTTTAAAACTAAGTATTGGTCTTTCAATATATTGATATACCACACTCCCGCCTAACACTACACCGACTAAAGCCATCGGAAAAACGATCATTGGGTTTGTAGATACGAATCTTTCTATGACCATAATAAATAACATATGCAGCAGATAGATGCCGTAACTTATTTTACCCACGTGAAGAAATATGCGATTCCCAAGAAAAGGAATTCTTGGTCTAAGCGCTACTCCTACAGTTAGTGCCGTCATCAGTCCATATAAAATCAGTGCCATTGGTTCACTCTTATCCGTTAATTCGTAAGTAGCCAATAGAACGAGCACCCCCACGCTGACTAGTGCCAAAACGCTTATTTTAGATAAAGCACTAAGGACACGAAAACCTTTTTTGGTATGAACAACATATGCAGCCAGTACACCCATTAAAATGGGTTCGCTGTAACTAAACAAAATACGTGCTGTCACATGACTCCAGCCTAAATCAAAAACATTTAATGCTAAAAACTTAACTAGAATTGCAATTAAAATAGCATAAATAATTTTGCTGCGTATAAAAATCGCGAAAGCGAAACTAAATACTAAATAGAACTGCTCTTCAACTGCTAAAGACCATGAGAAAAAAAATGGACCCTCTGTAGATTGCGAAGTCCAATTGCTCATATACAACAAATGGAAAGGTAATTTCTCCCAAAATAAGGCTTGATTTTCTTCTGAGAACTGGTGAAAGAAAAATATTAGAATAAAGTAAAGTAATAGCATTAAATAGTATAGTGGGAATAGTCGTAAACCACGTCGAATGTAAAAAGAGCGCAGACATATATGGCCATGCTTGCGCTCTTCCCTGATAAGAAGGCTGCAGATAAGAAATCCGCTCACTACAAAAAAAAGCGACACACCATATCTACCATTTTCTTGTAAGATAGCTATAGGATCGCTCAGGGGCTTAACATGATGTAGAATAACAGCAACTATTGCAAGTGCACGTAGCCAATCCAGATTCGTGAAAAATGTTACATCCAGAAATTTCATGTACGCTTTATTAACTTGTAAACTTTCTTTGTTATCCATACCCTAGATCTTTTGGTCATTCCCGCTGGTGATTTGTGACCCAATTATATATACCAAAAGGCTGTATCAATAATGAGCGATAAATACCCTCTGGGTGCTCTTCAATATTTCATTGCCATGAAATCCGTGATATCTATCCTGCCAGTATAATACTGTTGTAACTGGCAGTTCTTATTAATTCTCCATTCACAATGAACGCACCGCCCTCACCCCTCACCACGAATAAGACCTGAGAGATCGCCCTCACCTACCCGCGCCAAAACTGCCTCGCGAATCTCGAATAGATCTTGTGCTATACGATCTTCAAGTGCCTGGGAACCGTCGACGGTAAAACGCATGACTGGGTTAGACTTCCTTTAGAGGGATTATGACACATAAGATTACCAATCTACACTAATCCACAACCTGTTGAAAGTTGCTTCGATTGAGTGCAATTCCGGAAAAATCGACCCTATTCACGAATTCAGCGTCATTCATTTATCAGAGGCTCTGGTTCAACTTGGCTGTCTTTAATCCATAACCATGAAATATCAAACCACCGCTCAGCGGCGAGACGCTCATACTAAACTAAATTAGTGCTCATTCTTAATGCTACAAATGATTTGGGCATGAAAGCGAATTTTTCAGTCTCAATTTGTGCATCATCAAATAATTCACAGAACATTTTTCTATTCAGAAGACGTGCACCTTCTATTTTCCGTACGGCACCACCTACTGTAGAAGCTTTTATCCAATTTCCTAATGAAAACTTCATAACCAATAATATACGAATTGGCTTTGGTAACCAATGAAAAAAGGGTGTCATACAATGTGGCTCAATTGGAAACCAATAATTTGGCGTTTGGATGAAGTATCTTGGTGCAATTCTTTTAAGCTCTTTTGAAAACAAAACCATGCGGTTCCAATCACCGACATGCTCAATTACAGAATTAGAATGAGCAATATGGAAAGAGTTATCTTGAATTTCACTTAAGTTACAACCATCGGCATGAACAAACTCAAACCTTCCATGATTAGTAGGTAGTGAGCTTCCTGGGACATTCACGACAGTGATACTTATATTGTGTATTTCAAGGTAATTTTGCGGAAGAATCTTCCAATAAAGCTCAGTTCCTCCAACGTCTATTATGTTGACATGATCATGCACTTGTGAAACTTCTTCAATAATTTTCATGAGTGGGATAATCCGCTTGGATCTGAATTCGGAACCTAACGATTTCAGGTTATCGCCGTTCGTTATCCTGTTTGTCAAAATTTTGTGAAATCCCATAGCTATCCATTTAACCTTAATTTTTATACTAGATTAAGTCGAATACGTACGATATTGGCGATATCATCAATTCCCGTCACGTTGTCATCGATAGGGCAATCAGAAGCCAACGCTGCTTTAGTACAGGAGCAACCAGTATCATAGCCATGCATGCCGGCTACTCGACCACCGAGAAAGCTTGGTGCAAAAATATTACCTTCATCCAGAACGTATATAGCTCTGCCAAAAATATTATCGTTGGGTACTTTTCTACTCGCAAGCTCTTCATCCCGAAGCCATTTTCCAGGCCAGTTCTCTTTTTCTATTTCCAACCTTAACTGACTAAGCTCTTTATCCGTTCCCCATGCTCGAATCATTGTGCTATCCACAAATAAACGCATTTCATTAAGGCGTGCCAGCATTTTCCTTGGATCGATGAATCCATTCACTTCTGCCATACCATGATCACCCACAACAAGGGTCGTTAGATTGGACCCATCTGTGGACATAATATCTCTTGCTCGTTCAATATTTGACGCAATACGCACCGCTGCATCCGGTGCAACTGAACCATTGGGTCCCTCGCTATGCATGATGCCATCTAGCGCCGTCGCGTAAAGAAATGCCAAATCAGGTTTCTGCGCCTTAAGTGCATCGTGAGAATCCTTCCAGCGCGCTTTTTCAGGTAGCTGCCATGGTGCTGAGTAAACACTCAGCCCTGCATCTCGTGCATCCGACAAAAACGTTGGCGCACCACCAATATCAGATGCTTGAAACATATCCTCCCTTTCCGGCATATCAAGCCATTCAAATAGCTCAGGGGGTACTTTATGTAACGCCACATAACCTTCCAGTTTTGCAACCTTGGTGAGCACCTTTTCAGCCACTCTCCTTACACGTGAGCGCTCATGAAAAATTTTAAGAAAAAGCCCTAGCCATTTGAGTGGCCTCAGAATACTCGGTTATCAAAGCCTCAATTCCCTAAAAGCCGAACTATGAGCCAAAGGAAATATTCTATACAAGAAAGTAATGACACCATAACAAATAAGATTCCATTATACTCTGGCGCAACTCACCATAAGCACTGAATAATTTACTGTTTGATAGACAAATATTTTCGCTTAAATAATTTTTCGCGTAACCCTAAAAAAGGTCTCTCGATAATTTTAGTCCCTACATAGCCTACACATATTGAGATTAGAATATAAAATGATGCTTGAACAATAAAGTTTGCAGTAGCATTATCAAATAAGCTTGAAAGCCAAAGC
>JBEVXT010000201.1:0-3569 GCA_040505955.1 Sedimenticola sp.
TCAGGATCGTTCGGTGGTCACTGACACCAGAGATATCCCCCAGCAGCCCCTTAAGCCCATAGATCATGGTATTCAGATGTTGCAAAAAACGGCGTGCTTCTTGCGCCGCTTGACGGAGTGCCAATACCTGTTCCTCAGGATCCTCTATCGCCTTCTGAACATTGTTATATATCGACAACACAATGCCGCCATAGAACACCTGAACAGGGCGAGTAATTTCAACGAGACAAGTCCACAATGTCCCGACAGAGGGGGGAACCGATATTCTTACCTGGTAACCCTCGCTCTCCTCCTCGAACCACCCCGCATCCAGAAGGCGACGATAGGCTATTGCAGGGTAATTGTTATCCCTCTCATAAGGGAGTGACTGTTCATCATCGTCTTGCCATGAGAATGACATGGCCGCAAGCCGCTCTTCAATCTCATGCCTTACTGTCTCTTTTGAGGGAAATACATCAGCGTGTATTTGATCGAAAAACAAAGGGTACAGGTCAAGTATCAGTGTGGCATATATTCGCCTATTCCCTCCAGACAGTGGGGAGAACAGGCGATCTGGAATTCGATCAAAAAGTGACGTCATCTATGTACTCAGCAATACTTAAAGGATCAACTTCTTAGGCAGGCGTCTAAGGCCACAATGGTCTGCACTATCCCCCCGACAACATGCCGATCAAATTCGGTTCTATCTTCTTCATCGTGTGTACCAGAATTCAAATACCCCCACTCTCTAGAGGTCCCTCCAAAACCTCTTAATGCACTCAGCCCATCGATCAACCCTTGCTTTCGGTAATGTGTAAATGTTGTATCACTGAGTTTCTTATGAAGCTTGGTAGTGAGGTCATAGAGTTCTACTTTTGCTTTTGGCCCTCTCAGTGAAACGCTAATCTGACCTTTGTCTTTATTTGCCAAAAACCTCCATATTCTTGCAGTTATGGATTCCAATGCCCTTCTCGATTGAGCAAGAGACTCACGTACGTTTCCTTTGGAATAAGATTGCTCGGCCAAGACCACATAGTTTCTCGGATCTGAGGCGCAATCAACCTTGATTTTGTTATCTCCAACATGAGGAAGAAAGTTATAAAGTTTGCTATTCTTAACCTCCACGGCTCCCATAAGATTTTGAATATCCTTTACAAAATCTTCACCATGGCATGTAAGAATAATTTGTTTGGCCGAAAAAAACGGGTCTTCGAACATAGTTCGACGTAACCCTTCTCGATGATCGTCGTCTATTGCATTTACTGGATCATCAAACATTAGGACTGGACAATTTTGTTTCAGGTTCTTAGCCATCAACATGGCCAGCCCCAAGCACCTAATATGCCCTTCACTCAACACATGCAGAGCGTCAAAATATGTATTAGGACTACTTTTGAATGCGATCTTAATGCTTTGCCCTTTAGAAAGAGGCAGTTTTAGACTTGACAAATAATCACCTGCTGGATCATGTCTGTTAAAACCGTTGTACAAATCAATAACTAGTTCTCCGAGATCAGCAAGTAGTTTGGATGGCAAACCTTTACGAAAGTCGTTAAGGCGTGATACTAGTGATTCGTATGCTTTTACTATGCGGGCGTTGACCTGCACCGTAGACTTCTCGGCCTCTACAGCCTCAAGCAATTCCTTGTTCTTTTCATCAAACTGTTCAACTGCCTCTTTGGCCTTGGTAATTCTGGCCTCTAGCTGGGCCCGCCCACCTTCGCATCGAACGACATCTTCTCTGTATTTTTTTAGTGCATCCAGCTCAGATTGATATTTTTCGCGCTTTTCACAAATCAGCTCTACAGCCTTATCCTCAGCCTCAATCTGACTTGCAATTCTTAGCAAAAACTCAAAAATTGGCATATTTTCATAGCCGTCACCATCAACTATTTTATCAACGACACTCCACCACTCCTGGGGCAATTCATTCTGGTCCTCGGGCATGAGTGACAACACATTGCCAGTAATCTCAGGCAATATTTCTGATCTTTTTGCAAAATTAAGTGTTTTAATAGCAATAGAAAACATACTTATAGAAAAGGCGACATAATCCTGACCCTGTTTTTCAAGTATCGCTTCTAGCTCCGACAAATAAGCAAGTGACTCCACTCCATTTGCTGCTTTTGTATAGGGATTTTCAACAACTGCTCCATCACCAACCAGAGGAGTATTACAAGCAGGACATTTATCCGGACTATCTTCATTGAGATCCAAAACGGCTTGATAAAGATCACGGAAAGAAAGTTCACCTTTTCTCATATTCATCCTGGCTTCGGTATTTTGAAGCTCTTCTGATGCGATTTTTAGACTTGATAAACTTTTTTCAAATGACCCCGATGTCACACCTTCTTTCTGTGGTACTTCACTGCCGAGAATCATCTCTAACTCCTGAATTCTTCCTGGGGTATCAGCAGTGCCTAGATAACCAACGATCTCCTTAAAACTCTTTCCATCTTTTACTTTACTAGCTAATGCTTGCTCATTCTCATCAAGTTCCTGACGGTCCTTGGCTGCATTATATAGAGTATCTTGTTCGACCTGTAAGGCCGTCTTCTTTTGGATTAGGCGCTGACCTTTGACCCCTATCGTGTCAATGTACTTTTCATCTAGACTTTCACTGAAATTCTTTACAAAGTCACTGAACGGCCCTAATCCAAACAGTACGGCAATCAACTTTTCCTGTTGCGCGGGAGTATTGGCAGCCATTCGAGAAAAAGCATCAATTCGGTTCTTTTCAATAAAACAGAATTGGTACTTTTCTGTATCGAACTGAACTTCAATATTATTTCCGTCAGGATCAACAGCTAGTAACTTTGGTATCCTATGCGACCCAACACGAGCATTTTCCAAGTATATTTCAAGAGACAAACGCTTTGACTCCGCCTCTTCCAGAGATCCTAAAAGAGCATATTCGAGTGCTTCGCAAAAACTAGTCTTTCCACTTCCATTTGGACCATACATCAATACAACACGCCCATTGAGATCGAACTCTTCTTTTTCTGTGAATCCCCTAAAAGGTCCTACATCAAGATGTGTGAGCGACTTAAACGGATAGTCCACACCTGCATCTTGATTTAGCAAATCAGGTAATTCCGTACTTGCAGATTCGAACTCCTTATGTGTTATTTTTACGAATACCTTCGATCTCTGCCCACTGTAGGTCGTAAGTGGCACCAGCTCATCCATATGGTCACGAATCAAATTCCCAATACGTTTAACATCATCCGAAATAGAAGGTAAATTCAACTCAGAAAGAAACTTGTCAAACTCATTCTTAATCATGTTCCATACATCCTTGTCAGTTGATGTCAGTTATATAATGACTTAACCATTCAACGCCTCTTCAAGCGTCGTCACTACCTCATAATCCACACCTATTGCTTCAAAGTGCTTCTTACCACAGGCGATCTTGTCACGTTCTTTGTCGCGAAGTTCACTTAGGTTACGGGTACTCTTGGTTTCTCTAATCAGGTAGAGCTTATTTTCATCTTCGGTGACGATGGCCCAGTCTGGGTTGTAGGGTCCGACGGGGGTATCGACTTTAAACTGTGATGGAAGTTTGCAGTAGAACTTGACTCGAATGTCCG
>JBEVXT010000202.1:0-4816 GCA_040505955.1 Sedimenticola sp.
TATAGAACTGGTTTCGATGTTTTTTAAGACTGCGCGGCTGATTGGGAGCACATGAAGGGTAATTTAATGATCGGCGTTCATCGTTTTCGGAATGTTGACTTTCATGGTTTGGCCCTCCTGTACATTTTGGCTTCGATACTTGAGAGCTAAATCCTGTTATACCCTATTAAGAAAGAAATATGATTATAGCTAATCTTATTACTTTAGCGGTTGGAGCTAAGTGACTCTGGTGTGGCATGGACCTGGCACCCGGTCCAGATATTCTAGTTTCTGTAAATATTGAGTTCTGATTCTGGGAATTTTTCTCATTATGAAGATATTGACTATATGATAGACCAACCTATTGGCCCGCCCGTCAATGACCTTCCAATAATCAATTATTAATTTGCTGGATCTGATTTTCCATAAATTAGGTCGAAAGTGACATGTATTGCAGAATATAATTCGGTATACATGTTCTCTGAATTTTCTATTAATTTTCTTGTTTCATAAACACCGAGAATGATGTGTGCAGATCTGTATTTTCACAGTTTTGATCAACTTTTGTGCATGTGAGAAACTTGCGATATTAACATGTGTTTCAAGTTTGTCTGAAGTGAAATCTTCAATATTCAGAGCTAGACATTGGTAGGTTTGGCCCTCATACTTAAGTGCCAAATCATGTTATTCTCCATCGAAAAAGTAATACAATTAAAGCTAATCATATTACTTTTGGGGTTGCAGCCAAGTGACTGGTGTGGAATGGACATGGCACCAGATAAGGATATTCCAAGTTCTGAATATAGATAGTCGAGCCAGGTGGCCCAGCCTTCAATGATTTGTTGATAGGCTGTTAATTCCAATAATCAATGAGTCGATCTACAGTAATCAGTGATGGCCGATGAAAATATTGTGTTTTCTGTTTGAGTTTCTTACATGCAGTATGGATGCTATGCTAATATTAAGTTTGCATGTGTGTGTGATGTATCGCCATTGCAGTGATACTTTGGCTGCCGGCGGAAGGAAGGATCGTTGGTGGTGTACCCTTAATGGAGCCCCATGAAAAGCCGATGTAAATCAAACGAAAAATCATGCTCAAAAACCAAGTTACTTACAAAAATAATCCACATCCCCATATTACTTATATATTGGTGCTTGCCCTTCTACTGCAAACTACTGCAATATTTCTCGTTGGCAGTATACTTATATAAAGATACTCGAAATGTGGATATGGAATATTTGTGTTGGTTGCTTCACTTTTTAGCTGGATTTTTTGGTTTGATTTCCATTGACTTTGCATGGGGCTCCAATGAGGACACGCCTACCTTAAGACCTGTGTGACCACCATATACCCGGAACAGGCTGCGCATGCTCGCAGTATGATTATTGCCTACACTGTTCTCTGTTCAGTCAACTAACTCTTTGCATGCTGGGTTAATAATTTCTAAAAATAGTTAAAATTATAGCGGCAGACGGCAGTTCTATAAAAAAAAAATCCTTATTGCTCTCTGAAAACTATGAAAATATGTTGAGGAATTTCATTGGAATTGCATCATTATGATGCAATACCAATAAAAAACCCAACATATTTGTCTGTTATGTTTGTGACTAGCATTTAAAGGGTTAATATTCGCACTGGCAAGAATAAAACAATTTCAATTCATATCTAATAGTTGCAAATGTCGCGATGTTCGGAGCTCCAGTTAAGGTGCATAATTTGGAAGTAAAATTCTTATTTCTCCATCAAAATGGCATGTTGGGAGTGCCTTAGAATCGTCTCAATGAGACGATTGTAAAGGACTCCCACCTTGCAATTATTGGTGAAGAAATCTCAAAATATTACCAAAATTCATCAAATTAGTGAAATTACGCACGTTAACTGGTCCTCTGAGGGTCCTTGGTTCAGCAGTGGGCCCGTTTGAAGGCAGGTACCACCAACCATATTGTGATAAACAAATGTGAACCATCATGACAAAATGGTACTTGTGTTGCCGAACATTGTAGATTGTTGGTGCCTGCTGAATCTGATCTTGTTCTTTGATATCCAAGATCCATGTCTATATCTCTGTTTTGGCTAATTGAACCATCCTAATTGGAGTATCGGTGTGCTTTGAAGGTTCTATGAACAAGAGCTCAGCTATTTCTTCTCTGAATAATTTGTACACATAACAGGGCCTGTGGGTGTAGAGCGTCATTGGTCGGGAGCACCCGAAGGGTAATTTAACGATCGGTGTTCACCATCACCGGAATGCTGACTTGCATGGTTTGGCCTTCATGTACAGTTTGGGCCTGATTCTTGAGAGCTAAATCTTGTTATACCCCATTAAAAAAGTAAAGATCATATTCTGTTTGGGGTTGGATCTAAGTGACTTGTGTGGCAATGTAAATGGCAAACCATGATCATCGACACAATTCTGAATACTGATACATGCAATGATAAACTTTTGTTGTTACTATAAATAGCTCATGTCGACCAGTCACCGGCCTGTGATCCGTCATGACAAAAAGTAGCTTATTGATGTCTTCAAGTGTCTATCTGCATTCAACCTTTCCATAATGAGAAATTCTCAAAATCAGAACTCTATATTTACAGAAACGATAATTATATTCAGCCCTGAAATTAGAATATCCTGACCATCGGCTAGTTGGCATGCACTACGAGCCCGTGACAGTAAACTCACACGAAATTGCCACCGTCTTCAAGCAGGTGAGCAACGAGTTCTACCTGAAGCACACCGTTAGAGAATTCGGATTTTACGTAGACGATCAACACGCTCCCAATGACTATCTGTACCCTTTGGATACTGAGCCGCGTGCGAACAAGTGCTACGCGTACAACGTCCAGGCGGGACTGATATCTAAATCCTGTCACAAACCTCACATTATGTTCATGAAGGCGAACAGAAGCGCGTATTATACGCTACCCAAATTTGAGCCGCGACCCTACGAGCCGTGTGCGTTCGACAAGTCGGCGACTGCCATGGCCGGCAGGCCGAAGTACTGCATCAAGGCGTCGGAGAGCAGTTGTGAAACGAATATTGCGAGCATCTACCCGTTGTCTACCGAGGAACTATGACAACATACATCGGTATCTGGTAAACAGTTCACAGCCGTACGCCAACGACTTGTCATCCGACAGAAAATATGCCTACAGAGTGGCGGGTTTCCACGTCAAGTACGACAGGCAGCTCGACTACCTATCCAGGTTTCAGCACAGGAACAGCGACACGTGTACTTTCGTAGACGTACAGTCGAAGCAAGTGGACTGGATGCCCTGTCGGAAAACTGGGAAGTGGCTGTGTGAAATCAAGCAGCCAGAGCCCAATGCGACGGCGGAGGTGACAAGTTTGGCTCGACCTTCGCGCTACGGACTGCGTAACTGCATATGCGACAAATGCCAGCCCGACTCGACTGTCGGTAAATTGTACAATGGTACGTGCTACTTTGTGTCTACCGCGGCGCTCAATGTATCGTCCAATGTTTTCGCCTACACTCTCGCCATGATTTCAGACATCGTGCGACTCAGAATTATGCAGCAGGTAGCGTTCGAATTGTTCGATGTCCTCGACGTGCACCGACTCGCGTTCTCCACGAGCGACACATTCAACGTTTCGGGTGCTATATTTCCAAAGCCAAGTGGCGATTCGCGTGGTGGCGATTGTAACGTATTCGACGTCTTCAACAACCAGTTATTCGGCGATTGCGATGCAGAGTATAGCACGTTGATGACGGCGAACGAGTCGAACAGCATCGCCTACGACACCTTTGTGCCGCCAGCCTATATACAATGCCCGTTCGATGACGACGCGACACCGGTCGCTGGGAATTATAGCGTGAAGCTATTCCATACGCCTTGATAGGCCGTTAAACACCAATAACCAATCAATCTGATTGTTACGAAGTTGTCAGTTCCAATACTTGAGTACGATGCCGTGTTCGACGCAAATCGCCAGCTATATTATATTATATTATCATATCTGATAGCAAAGACGCAATCACAAGCCGAAGACCTCGGATACCTGAAGCTCGTGGTGAAGCACGACAGTGTTAACCCGGACCGTAATTTGGAGTTGTGTGCTTACTTCGATCTGCAATCGAAACGAGACCTGAAGGAGAGATGCGACTTGCCAGTAACTCTCAATTTGTGCGTCATCGAGGGCACGCGAACCACTGATGCAGCTGATACTACTCATGCTGACGTTGTTCCTCCTGATACGCGACGACCATCGACCGTCACTGCTGCTGACGTTGTTCCTCCTGGTCCGCGACAACCATCGACTGCCACTGCCGTTACCACAACTAGTCCGCCGAGTGACAGCCGCCTTGGATTTGGCGACGGCGATGCTGAATTCATGACCTACGTAGCCTATGTATGCACGTCGGTTATTCTGTTGATAATCATCATGTACATCCTCATTCGGTATTGTGATCGCGGCACTTCAAGGCCTGTCGATATACCCTATTAACGTTGATCTGATGTCACATGTAATCCCTAAACATGTCTAAACGAATAAAAGTCAGACCTTGTCACAACGCTTTGTGTTCAATTTGTTCGCAGATACAACATCGACAACGATGGCGCAGAAGACGATGGTAGCAGAGATGACTACGCCAGCGATGTGGAAGACTGACCGTGCTTCGTATTTATTGTATTGCCGTTGTGTGAATAAATCTCGCACATAACCATACTCAATTATTATGCCCCCTTCGAAGAAGAGGGGGCATATCGCTTTGCACATGTCGGTTGGTCGGTCGGTCGGTCGGTCCGTAGACCATATGGTTTCCGCTCATTATCTGGAAAACGCTTGGGTCCAGGATCCTGAAACTTCACATGTAG
>JBEVXT010000203.1:0-2760 GCA_040505955.1 Sedimenticola sp.
GTATCGCGTCAGATTTCAGTTGCAACAGCGTCGATTGTACCGCTTTTATCATCGCTGGGCTGAGCCTCAGCTTCATTTTTCACCAGTATTCGTACTCGGCGCAGCAATGCCGAATCCCGGTTGCTGCGCGATAGTGGCGTCGTTTGTTCAAGAGCTTGCCCATCGAGTTTCGCGAAGGCTATGGCCAGATTATCCAGGGAACCGCAGACTACCCGAACATAGTCCGGGTGTTGGAGATTGGCAACCAGTGCCGCCTGAGCCGGTTGGTCTTCCAGATCTCTCCCCAGGTGTGCACGACCGAGCCGACGGCGCAGTTTTCGTTTTTCAGCGCCAAAGAAATGCTCAGGAACATTATCTGTGCGCTCGACTACCGCCAAAACCGTCCCGTCCTCATCGCGAAGTGTGGGGTGGCCGAAGAGATGTTTTCCATAACGTTTAAAATACGTCAGGATGATGTGGGCAGGTGAAAAATTGATGGAATCGTCATTGTGGGCAGCCCGCTCGTGTAGCTCAGCCTGGTATTCCTTGGCAGCCTCCTCAATCATTTCCAGCCGTTTGGCCTCCAAGGTAGGGAACTCTATCTGATAAGGGTTAGTCTCCCCGTTAGGCAGTTCCGCATTCGTCAGTTGCAGGACATCGCGTAGCTCACAGAAAGCCTGCCAACCCTTTTCCAATCGAGTCTCCACTGTAGCAAAGCAAGTGTCACGTTCAATGCGATTGACGAGGCGAGTGAGGTACGAGATGGCCCGTCGGGTCGCCGTCGTTCTTGGGAAAGGCACCCAGCACTCGGCCTTACGCAAGGCCTGCTGGTAACGTTGCAGAAATTCCAGATGAGGCAAACTGAAAGGATAGAGCAGACTCTTCTTACCCTCGCTTTCCAAGACCCAAAGCACCAGTGCCAGCAGATCCTCATGGATCGGACCCGATCCGAAACGACCGGAGAAGGTGCTCGATCTCCGATACTGGCGCAACTCCCTGAGCAAGGCCCGCAGATCACTCTGTAGCTTGTGTTGGCGCAGGAGATTACCCAGTACTCGATAGGGCTTCTCGAAAAGCTTTTTGCCTACGGCGCCCAGAAAGTGATAGTGACAGACAAAATCAGGAACTCCCTGTGCACGCAACGGCGCCACGGCCTTGGCCATGCCCTCTCCCATATCCCGCACTGTGGCAATGGGCTTGCCAAAGAGGGCGGTCGTCTTTTCCACTAACGGACGTAAATAATCCTCATGCTCCGAGGGAATGCGGGTTGCCATCAATACCCAGCCGCGCCAGCCATTCATACACACGAACAGGCCCCCCTTGCCGTGCTCGCAGGTAGCATCCAGGTGCAGCGGATAACCCGCCTGCATGGCATGGCGCAACTCGGGCACCCGTGCCAGGTGTAGTGCCTCGAAATAGGTGAGAAATCGGTCACACAGATTGGAAATGCTGGCGTTGGAAAGCGTAATCCCTCGCTCCTGGTACAGCTCGTCACGGATCTCTTCGCGTTGCTTACCGCGTAAATACCGAGCCAATCCGACATGGGCAATCAGATCATAAGCGTAACGCTGATGGGGCTTGACCAAACGAGCGAGTTCATCCGAGCACATAATCGGATGGGTAGCATCCTGTGAACATCTCTTGCGTACTTCCTTGGCATTAAACACCCCTGACTGGAATGTGAAAATCTTGCGTCTTTTACTTTTTTGGATGTATACCGGGCTGGCGCAAACCGGGCATTCTGCGGCTTGTGCGACAAATTCGATGCAGGGAAGAGCCTCTCCGGCTTCGGCCGTGGCTCGAGTAATTTCTGCTGCTGACCAACCTGCACGATGTGCATGCCAGCGCAGCTCGTTCAGTAATTCGAAGCGCCCCCTTTTTTGCCGATGCCATCGAGTTCATAAAGGGTAAAGACAATACACACCTCGGTCATCGTAATCGGGGGTGAATGTCCACGCAGATAGCGCACGACATCTGCTGCTTTTGCTCCGGGATGGTGAAGGAGCGTCAATAGAACCAGGATGATCACCGGGTCTCCGATCTCAGGCCCTTGACGCTCACCCTCCTTTACCGGCACCTCAAAAGACGTACGCTCCTGACGCTGGTTCAGTTGCGCCTCTCGCAACGCCGGATCCGGGTGGAGATAGACATAGAACCCATGAACCTTTTCCCGGTCGATCTTGCCTTGCTGGAATGTATTGAGCAAGACCACTTGTACCCGGACTCGCAGTACATCCTGGAATTCACGCTGAGTCCACCCTGCTTCTGACTCCCAAACCAAACGTCGAATGGTTTCCCCAAGCGTGTTGTATCGAGAAAAGAAAATACCTTCATGCGAGAACAATCCCAATCGATCATAGCGGGTGGGGTCTTTCCGTGTGTAGTAACGCCCGTTGTAGTTGTAGCTGCGGTGATAGGGGGTCTGTTGCAGGTAGCGGAAGCAGGTTGCGCGGGAGGCATTAGCCAGTGCGCTCTGGATGTCTTTGAATTCCACCACCTCGTTGGATTCGAACAGTTTAAGCAGTTTTTCGGGGGAACGTTTGGCCATAAGAATCTCCAAGTGAGACTATATTGCTTTAATCTTGCATCACTTAAGCAATATTATCTCATTTATGGTCAGCTTCACACCTGATTAACCCCGAGAAAAGCAAAAAATAGGTGAATTAGGGATTAATAATCCCAATCAACAGTGAAATATGAGACGGTATGACTTTACCGCTAACTGAAAAGAGATGTTAATACATGAAGTTAGGGGTATCTAACTGAAATCTGACGCGATAC
>JBEVXT010000204.1:0-4380 GCA_040505955.1 Sedimenticola sp.
TCCCACGGAAATGCGTATCAATCCTTCACTAATACCATGCTTCAGACGCTCTTCCGGCGAGTAGGTTATGTGCGTCATGCTGGCCGGATGCTGCACCAACGTCTCAGCATCACCAAGGCTCACGGCACGCAGCGCCAATTGCACACTATCCATGAAACAAACCCCCGCTTCATACCCCCCCGTTAACTCAACTGCGATCATGCCGCCGAAGTCACTCATCTGCTGCTTTGCCAGTTTATGCTGAGGATGAGACTTCAACCCTGGGTAGTACACCTGTTCAACTGCAGGGTGACGCTCAATCACTTTAGCAAGCCTCTTTGCTGACTGGCAGTGCCGGTCCATTCTAACTTCAAGCGTCTTCAGTCCTCTGATGGTGAGATAAGCATCAAAGGGAGAGATCACCGCTCCCGTCATATCTTTCACACCGTAGTGGTGGATTTTCTGGATATCTTCCCGACCACCAATAATTGCACCGGCAATGATATCCCCATGCCCACTCAGGTACTTGGTTAATGAGTGCACCACAAAATCAGCACCAAACTCAATAGGCCTTTGCAGGTAGGGGGTGCAGTATGTGTTATCAACAATAACCCTTGTGCCGTTTGCATGGGCTATATCACAGACCATTGCGATATCAATGATCCGCATGTTTGGGTTGGCTGGTGATTCAAAGAAGAGAAAGCGGGTCTTTTTTCTCAGCGCCTTTTTCAGCTTTTTCGGTTTAGTAAAATCAACAAAGCGCACCTTAATACCATACTTGCTAATACCTTCAGTAAGGAAAGCAAAGGTACAACCATAGAGCGTTTTGTCGGCAACAATCTCATCCCCAGGTTCAACAAAAGACCAGATCAAGGAAGTAATCGCCCCCATCCCGGACGCCACCGCAAGTGCCGCCTCTCCACCTTCAAGATCCGCTAACTTCTCCTCCAGAACCGTTTCAGTTGGATTACCAACACGAGAATAGACGTACCCCGGCTCTTCACCCAGAAAGCGTTTCTGTCCCTGCTGAGTAGATTCAAAAGCGTAAGTGGCATTGAGGTAGATGGGAGGATTAAGAGCACCCTGGTGCTGATGAGGATCATGACCTCTGTGTATGGCACGAGTACTAAACCCTTGAAGCGTGATTTTATCTTTAGCAGTCATTTTAATATAAATTCGTAAATAATATGTATATCTAGGATAATCTCCATACTGATAAATTTAAATCGAATACACTTCGTATTATCGCGGGCAATCTCCGAATGGACCGAATTGACTTCAAAATAATCACCCATTTACAGAATGATGGTCGGATTTCAAATAAATCACTGGCTGCAAAGATAGGACTCGCCCCATCCACCTGTTTCGAGCGCGTGAAGCAACTCCAGAGAAAAGGCGTTATCAATGGCGTACATGCAGATATTCAAACGAAAGCACTTGGGATTGGGCTGGAAGCAATCTGCTTTATCGGTCTGGCCTCGCACTCCAGGGAACGGGTAGAGGCCTTTCAGTCAGAAATCAAGAATATGCCCGAGGTACGGACTCTCTATCTGGTATCAGGCCAGTATGATTTTCTGGTACATGTCGCTGTAAGGGATACGGAACACCTGCGCAACCTGGCCCTGGACTCTTTTACCGTACGTCCTGAAGTGGCTCGAATAGAGACGGTATTAATCTTTGATCACAGCCGCAAGTTTGTACTGCCAAACTTCAGAGATGAGAATAATTTGAATAGTCAGGAGTAAGTACTGCTTCAACACCAGCTGGGTACCCACCCACGATAACGCTTTTATCTACCAAAAATGAATAGGCAAAAATTGATTCCGAAAACGCGCGCCTGCTCAAGAATTATTTCATTCAGACGGGAGGGTACTTTCAATAATCTCTTTAAGCGTAGCCCTGCCGTTATCGGCGATCATGACCACGGCGACGGCACCGCTGCGAAGCTTCCTCTCCAAGGCTAACGCCTTATCCTTGGGGGCGAAGAAAGCCTCGATGCCGTAGCGAACGCTGTAGGCGCCGACATTACCTCGCCAACGTGACGACCCAATACGGCCTCGAATAAACAGGCCGCTATCTGGCCTCTCCAGACTCGCATCGACATATTCATGTAGGCCACTCTCTGCAAGTTTGAGTGCGACATAGACCACCTCTCCGGTGCGCAGGGACGACTTATCCACCGGCAGATTGAAGGTGATGTCGGATATATCATAATTCAGCTGCGCATAATTGCCACGAAACAGACTACGCGGATCCACTGGCACGGTTTTCAATCTTACTTCCTGACCAGTCCAGAGTGGGTGGTTGGCGCCTAGGTATTCAACGGCCAGCACGCCAATCTGCAACAGAATCGCAGCGGCCAAGCCTAGCGAGATCATTTTTTTGTTCATACGGTTTCCTCTACCCTGGCCTGGTAGTGTTTCCAATATCTGGCTGCCGACAGCAAGATAGCGGAAAATACCGCAAACAGGATGGCAGTACCGATATAGTTGCCCACTAGGTCAAAGTAGCGCATCAGGCCAGTGATCAAGATGATGATCACCCCCAGATAGAAGTAGAGTGAGATGTGCCGATGCAGCCCCTGAACAATCAAGCCAATCCCCAGGGAGATCAGGATGATATTATCGATGACCTGCAAACTAAGGGCGTATTGTTCACCATCGAGCAGTATCACCCCTGTAAGAGCGGTGAGGAACAGCAGCGCAAAACCGAGAGGCGGCAGCAGCGGCCGTCCGGCCCGGGACACCAGGAACAGTGCCGCTGCAGAGAGCATCAACGACAACCCGGTGATCAGTTCAACGGCCTGCCAATCAGCGCCCAGCAACTCATCCCAGGGCTCTTCAAAACTAAGAATAATTAAGGCAAGCAGCAGAAAACGTAGTACCCACACCTTTAGCAGAGTACCGTAATCCTTCGCGGCTTCATTGGGGTGAGATAGCAGCCAGTTGGCGACGCCATAATAGAACAGTGTCAGACCGCCCCCCAATACCAGAAGTTCTTCATTAAAACGGAATCCCGGCCAATCACTCAGGTACCAGGCGAGGCTGTATTCCGCCCAGAGCCCGACACCGGCCACCAGGCTGATAAACAACAGGTTGCTCTGTCGACCGCGGGACAGTAACCAGCCAACAGAGACAAGGAACAGAGGAAAGAACGTGGGATAGAAGTTCAGACTGGTCTCCACGAAGAACCATATGTAGGCCAGCGTGGTAACCAACAACATCAGGAGGACACTGCGCAGCAACAACGCTATCGGAAGAATTCCCAATGCCCACCAGAACATCCCATCCGGGTAGTGCTCGCCGATGTGGTAGATCTGGGCGATCAGCATAATGGATGCCCCGTAAAAGAGCCCGCCGAGCAGGAACCAACCCATCGTTGCAGAGGCCTCTTCACCCTGCCGATATCGATACAGCCCCATCAGATTGGCAGCGAGGGTCAAACTGATCAGACTGCCCATGCGTAGCGTGCGGGGAATCTCATCCCAGTTATTGCCGATCAGGGTGATGAGGGCAAAACCAATAAAAAGGTAGCCTAGCCCAACGAGGATACCGTGTCCGTAAGAGGTGCGCCCGAGATCGTGAAAGTCGACACCATAGCGTGCGCAGATTGTCGTCGCCTGTTCATCATCGATAATGCCAGCGCTCTTCCAGTCTTCAACCTCCCTGGCCAGGTCATGCTTCAATAGTCGAATCAGTCTCATCCGTTACCATCCAGTCTGTCAGTTGTGGCTTGTGAAGAGACTCATTAGGTGAGACAGGCTCCTCGCAAACTATAGTAAATATGTAACTATTCAGCGTACTACTGTAACTGTTCAGATTGCCTCTGTAAGGCTTCATTACAAGGCGAAAAACATGTGTTTACACGTGTAAATAATGATTTTTCAATGCCGTGACGTGCTTGGATGTACTGATGACACGGGGACAGGATGCCCAGGAGTGACCATGGCGCCGTACAGGGGTGCTGAATAGTTACGTAAATATTTTGTATTTCTTACACTAGTTGCAGCTCAACCGTACGCAGCTTCAGCACCAGCAGGATACCCACCACGGCAAATATCAGGGTGAGCCACCAGGTGCCGAGCCAGCCACCTGAGATGCCGACCACTACCGCCATCAGGGGTGGCCCCGAGAGGCTGCCAACATTGGCCCCCTGAACAATCACACCATTCACCGTCGCCACCTGTGCCACGGTTGGCGCATGAAGTGCCGAAGCCACCAGTAGTGTGGATGGTAGAACCCCGCCAACTGCACTGAAGATAAAGGCGAGGGGAATCTTCCACTCCGGCCCGATCAGTGAAGAGAAAACTCCCGCCGCACAGAGTGCCATACCGACAAAAGCGGCCGACTGCAGCCGCCAGCGCTGAACGCCTTGATGTAATAGCCAGGCTGCACCGAGAAT
>JBEVXT010000205.1:0-919 GCA_040505955.1 Sedimenticola sp.
CCCTGCGCGTAAAGAAGCTGGATGCAGCGATGGAGCAGGCTAAGAATTACGCCACGCTATTTGGGCGCGAAGCAACCTTTGCGGTAGCAACTAACGGACACGAATGGCGTGTGCAGAGAAAACTTGATGAAGGCTGGGTGACTGTGCCGGATCTGCCCCACTTCAGCGAGGATGAATACGATACCGACTGGCCCTCAATCCTTCTGGCAATTGATCAGGTGTCACCGTCTCTTGCCTGGTTGGACCGTGACGTCCCTGCGAGGAGTGCCGAGAACTTTTTCGGCGCATTGCAGCGATTCTTCTACGCACGCAACGAACTCACTGTGCCGCTCGATGGCAATCTGACCTGGGCTGCAGACAATCTGCTTCGAGTGCTGTCGAGTATCCATCTTCATCCAAACTATGTAGGTGGAAAGATGTCTGAGTGCTGTCACGGTCTCAATAAATTCTGGGCGACACGGGGTAAGAACAGCGACCTGCAAGGGACCAGTACGGAGGAAATGGTACGGGACTGCAAGAGGTATGGATTTCGATTTCTTGATGAACGTCCCGATCCATCCACTCTAAATACAATGTTACTCCGTCTCATGCGCGCACTGCTCGTTTACTCGGGTGACATTCTACGCCCCAAACGCCCCAAGTATCAGCCAGTGACGGCTGACATCCAAAGGGAGCTCAGAGCCTTACTCAGCGCACTCCTAGCCATCCGTTTCGACGCACCTTTACCTGATCCACTCGACAAGGTCAGCGTAGGAGATATCCAGCGCATGTGCCAACCGGCGTGGCAGCGCTTCGTGAGAGGTGATCATTGATATGAAGGACTGCGATGCAAATGACTCAGTGTCCGCTTGCGCCATGTGTGGATCGAGCCTGATACGCAGCAAGCGCAATAAGTGGGTACAACTTGAAGGGTTGCGGC
>JBEVXT010000205.1:929-2419 GCA_040505955.1 Sedimenticola sp.
ATCCGTACTTATCTCTTCAGCTGGAAGCCGTATGGTGTCCGGCCTGAAACTGGATTGCATCACTCAGAGAGCCGAGCGTCGGGCTGGATTGGGATGGCAGACAGGCCGACCAATGATAACACTGTCGATTTGCAGGGATTGTCGTATCCCAGTGGATAGAGAGGAAGCATGAGTCAGCATTCAAAAGGCAGCAGCGGTCGTCTTACGTCTCTGGTTGAACAGATCGATTTCCCGGCACCTCTGAACGCGGTTCTTGGGACGCACGGCATCGAGATACGACCAACGGACAGATGGCGGCCAAACAGGAAGATCAAGAAAGAGGCCACAGTGAAAGAAATGGAGCCATTCCTGCCAAAGGGCGTGACAGCCAGGGAATTGGTAGATTGGTGGCTCTCGGTTGAGTTGCACGCAAATACACCGAACTGGGACTTGATTTCAACGTGCCAAGTTCAGGGGCATGAAGGGCTCCTCATTGTGGAGGCCAAAGCCCACGCATCCGAGTGCTCCGGGGCAGGGAAAAGGGCGCCGACAACATCAAATGGGGACCTGAACCACATTCGGATTTCGGGTCGCATTGGAGAAGCAAACGTTGCCTGGCGCAAGCAAGGCGTGGGGCGGTTTTCTCTCAGTGCCGATAGTCACTATCAGCTCTGTAATCGCATGACATGGCTTTGGCATCTCGCCGAGATGAGAATCCCAACAGTGTTGCTCTACCTCGGATTCCTTGGCGAGAAGCAGGCGTTCCCTTCTGACTACTTCGAGAAAGCTGAAGATTGGGAAGCAACAATGCGTGAATACATGGCCCCAGTAATGCCGCCAGACCTCCCTGGCAAGGTGGTGAAGTTCAACGGAACTCCGGCGGTGATGCTCGTTGAGTCGCTGTGAACAGATGCCATTTGCAGTGCATCTTGGCGGTGAGAGAATGCGGATGCTAGGTGCCCTGCGGCAGGATCGGCCCTACTGCAGCACAGCACTTGGAAGCCCTTTCAGCTTCTGATAGAGCTTCAACCATTCTACCACCCCGTCAAAGTCGCGCCCTTCAAGTGTCCATTTGTTGCGTGCGAAGAATTCGTTCGCAGGTGCAGTAAATGAAGAGGTCGTTGCAATAATGCCCTTGGTTGCTCGTTCATCGGTGACGACACCATGCAGAGACCGAACAGGCTGAATGCCAACCTTGTTTGTTTCTGCATACCGTTTGCATTCAATAAGGTATTTCGATGCAGCAATATGTTCATTGCCAATTGCGATCACATCCCGGCCATCGTCTCGAGTAGCCGCAGTAAGCTCGACGAGATATCCAAACCCGTGAAACAGTTCTGCAATCAGTTCTTCAAAGTGTCGTGGTTTCATCGCACGTAGGTCTGTCGGGTGATCCAGAAAATACCTGACGAGGCTCTCGTTGACGGATGACCCAATCTCAAGGAAGGACCTCCCGTCGATTCCTTCATCCAAGTCAAACTGAGAGATGACGGCGAGAGCGTTGTCCCAGT
>JBEVXT010000206.1:0-2313 GCA_040505955.1 Sedimenticola sp.
CAGCCTGCCGAGCTGTGGCAGGAGTCCGGCCGCTGGCAGGAGTATGGGCCGGAACTGCTGCGTATGAACGACCGCCATGGGCGGGATTTCTGCTACGGCCCCACCCATGAGGAGATCATCACCGACCTGGCCCGCAACGATCTGCAGAGCTATAAGCAGCTGCCGATCACCTTCTACCAGATTCAGACCAAGTTCCGGGATGAGATCCGCCCCCGCTTCGGAATCATGCGCGCCAGAGAGTTCCTGATGAAGGACGCCTACTCTTTCCACACCGATCAGGCTTCCCTGCAACAGACCTACGACAGTATGCACCAGGCGTACTGCAATATCTTCAACCACTGCGGCCTCGATTTTCGCGCGGTACAGGCTGACTCCGGCGCCATCGGCGGCAGTGCCTCTGAGGAGTTTCATGTACTCGCCGATTCGGGGGAGGATGCCATCGTCTTCTCTAGCGAAAGTGATTACGCCGCCAATATTGAGACTGCCGAGGCGGTTGCACCGGCCGGGCCGCGGCCTCAGCCCGGTGAAGAGATGCGGATGGTGGCCACCCCCGACGCCAAAACCATCAAGGATCTGGTGGTAGGGTTCAATCAGCCGATTGAACGTACGGTCAAAACACTCATTGTGGCTGCTGCTGAGGAGCAGGAGGCCGATTTCGTCGCCCTGTTGGTGCGCGGTGATCACGACCTCAACGAGATCAAGGCGGAAAAACTGCCGGAGGTCGCCTCGCCCCTGTGCTTTGCCACGGAAGAGGAGATTCATGAAACCATTGGCGCCGGCCCCGGCTCTCTGGGTCCGCTCAACCTCCCCATCCCTTGCATAATCGACCGCATGGTGGCGAATGCCGCTGACTTCAGCGCTGGCGCCAATGTCGATGGACAGCACTACTTCGGCCTCAACTGGGAACGGGATCTACCCCTGCCGCAGATAGCGGATCTGCGCTCTGTTCAGGAAGGAGACCCCAGCCCGGATGGGAAAGGGGTACTGACCATCGCCCGCGGTATCGAGGTGGGTCACATTTTCCAACTCGGCAAGAAATACACTAAAGCGATGAATGCCACCGTGCTGGATGAATCCGGCCGCGCCCAGGTGATGACCATGGGGTGCTACGGCATCGGCGTTTCACGGGTAGTTGCCGCCGCCATTGAACAGCACCATGACAATAAAGGCATCGTCTGGCCCGGCGCCATCGCACCTTTTCAGGTCGCACTACTGCCGATGAAGATGAGCAAGTCCCAACGGGTGCGCGACACCGTGGAAAAACTGTACCAAGAGATGACCGCAGCAGGGTTTGAGGTGCTACTGGATGACCGGGAGGTACGTCCGGGCTTTATGTTTGCCGACATGGAGCTGATAGGCATACCCCACCGGGTGGTGGTAGGAGAACGCAGCCTGGATGAAGGGAGAGTGGAGTATCGTGGGCGCAGCGAGAGCGACAACACTATGGTTGATATCGACCAGATCATCTCCCTCCTGCAGCAGCGGCTGCAGGAAACCATCCGCCCTGGCGCCCCACTTGACAACTAAACAGCTTAACCGACACCGCACAATAATCCTGATGTCGGCTGTAGGAGCGAACTTGTTCGCGAAGAGGATATACCGGAGCCTATCGCGAACAAGTTCGCTCCTACAATTAATAGAACGAAACGATTTTCATGGTTATTTTTCATCGTCATGATAGTTCAACGAATAGCGAACAGACAGAGAATTTAAACTGATGGCAAAAGAACAGAGCTTTACCCGAGAGGAACTCCTTGATTGCGGCTACGGTAGAATGTTTGGTGAGGGAAACGCCCAACTGCCGGTGGCCAATATGCTGATGATGGACCGGGTTACCCGCATCTGTGATGAGGGCGGCGCCTACGGCAAGGGAGTGATCCAGGCAGAACTGGATATCACCCCCGATCTCTGGTTTTTTGACTGCCATTTTCCCGGCGACCCGGTGATGCCCGGTTGCCTGGGCCTCGATGCCATGTGGCAGGCGGTGGGCTTCTATCTTGCCTGGATCGGCAATCCCGGACACGGCCGCGCACTTGGTGTCGGTGAGGTGAAATTTACCGGGCAGGTGCTGCCAACGGCGAAGAAGGTGACTTACCAGATCGACCTGAAGCGGGTGATCAGCCGCCGCCTGGTGATGGGAGTGGCCGATGCAGTAATGTGCGTGGATGGGCGTGAAATCTACACGGCAAAAGACCTTCGCGTCGGCCTGTTTGTCTCCACAGAGAGCTTCTGACCTCTTAGCGGCAGTGCCAGCCCCCCCATGCGCCTCCTGCAGATAACCGATAGCCATCTCTATGCCGACCCTGAGCAGTG
>JBEVXT010000207.1:0-3888 GCA_040505955.1 Sedimenticola sp.
TTTTTCTCTATGGTTTGAATCTCTACCCCATGGTATTCGCCATTGGTTTGAGCACTATCAGCTACTTCACCGATCCGGGTCTGTTACTGACAGGTGTTTTTTACGCCATTCTCTTCAAATACTCCGTGGAGGTATTGCGCCGAAGTTCCGAAGGGGATATGAGGCCGCCGCCATTGAGTTACTCGGTACTGGTCGAAGAGTACGATCTGCCGTTGAAAATGTTTGCCATGGTGGTGTTTTTCGTTGCCTTGGTCTACTCGGTGATAAGCAGTGTTGGGCTGACGGTCGGCCTGATTCTTATCTACTTCGGATTATTTGTCTATCCGGCATCTCTCATGGTTCTGGCATCAACAGGCTCCCTGCTGAGTGCTATTCACCCACTGCTGCTGATTGATATGATCATCCGTATCCGTTGGCTCTATCTGGTGCTGACCGGATTGATGATGCTGTTGGGTAATGCTGAGATGAATCTCCAGCAGTTGGTGTTGTCCCGTGGTGATGCCGCCTGGGTCGAGCTGATATTCAGTGTGGTGATTATCTATTTTCAGATCATCACGTATCACATGATGGGTTACATCCTCTATCAAGGTTCGGAGGCCCTTGGTGTAAAGAGACCGGCATCGGTGGCATCACCAGCCGAAGAGTACCTGTTGACCCGGTACGACCAGTTTCTTGATCAGGGAAACACGGCGGCGGCGATCAGTGAGCTGAAGACTCTGATTAAGGATTTACCTACGAATCTGGAGCTGCATCGACGCATGCACAATCTAATGTTAATGGAACAGATGGAGAGCGCTGCAGGAAAACACGCCTCACGTCAGTATATTCCAAAATTGCTGGCGGCAGATAAGGGGCATGTGGCCGCGTGCACCTATCTGGAGTGCACTGAACGGAATATTGAACTGCAGTTCAAGTCGCCCGGCATGGTGGTTCAGTTAGCAAAAGAGCTTAGAGGCATGGATAAGGGCAGACAGGTGATGCCTCTACTCAACGGTTTCCATAAGACCTATCCCAAGAGTGACGAAATTGTTGATGCCTATCTCCTTGGAGCACATATCTGCTGTGAAGATCTCAGTCGTGACGATTTAGCGAAACAACTGCTGGAGTTCATCGTTCGGCGATACCCCTCCCATCCCCGTAGTGCCGAAGCGAGAGACTACCTTGAAATGGTACGGAATCTTTAATGATCCTCCTCCCTTTTGACCGTGCCTTCGACTGGCGTAATCCCCCCGTTGTTACACTGGTACTTGTTCTGCTCAACAGCCTCTGTTTCTTTATTTGGCAGGGTGGTGAGGAGGTGGCTCTGGATGAGGCGATCGGTTATTACTATAGCTCGGGGCTGGCTGAGCAGGAGTATGCCGGATTCGTTCGATTTAACGGTACTGACTCTGAATCGACTGATGACGACGGAATAGAGGCTATTGGCAACGCCTACCACCGATACTTCGAGATGCGCCGGGATAGTCAATTCTATGCGGCACTGATTGCTAATCAGGTGATTACACCTGACACCGATGGATACACCGAGTGGCGGAGCCGGCGTGACCAATATGAAGCGCTGTTGGCCAGGGTGGTTTTTATCAAATACGGGCTTAAGACCGCGCAGCCAGATTGGCAAAGCATGATTGCTCATATGTTTTTGCATGCCGACTTCATGCATCTGTTTGGCAACATGTTCTTCTTGATAGCTGTTGGTCTGCTGGTGGAGCAGACGTTGGGACGCTGGACCTACCTTCTGAGTTATCTGGTGGTCGGGTTGGGGAGTGGGCTGTTCGATGTGTGGATCTCTGCCGGTAGCTTCATTCCGGGAATAGGTGCCTCCGGTGCGGTGTCCGGCGTGATGGGCATGTACAGCGTCCTCTACTGAACCCGTAAGGTGCGCTTTTTCTATTTCATATTCGTCTACTTCGATTATGTACGCCTCCCCGCGATTGCTCTACTGCCCCTCTGGATCGGTAACGAGTTGTACCAGATAGGGTTTAACTCCGAATCAACTATCAACTATCTCGCACACCTGGGTGGCTATCTTTCCGGCGCCCTTATTGCGTTGCTATTGAGGCATTTCAGCTCCGCTTACAACATAAAAGCGGTAGACAACGAGGTGGAAGAAATACGTTTCCAGGAGCGCCTGGGCAGTGCACTTAGTTTTTACGAGGCACAGAATTTTCGCCGTGCTTTGCCAATGCTCAAATCCCTGTTTGCCGAACGACCAGATAATCGACAGTTACTCTCTGCCTACTATCAGGCATCGAAGCTCCATCCGGAGAGTGAAGGATTCCATCAGGTGTGTGGTCATGTCCTTGAATTGACAGATAACGACGCGGCTACCGAGCGACTGGTTTTGGAGGTGTACCGCGATTATACCCGCCTGGCACGGCCAAAACCGCGACTGAGAAAGCAGGGAATGTGTCGTATTGTTAAACGCCTTATCAGTGCAGATTGCTCCCGTGAGGCAGAGCAGTTAATGCTGTCGCTGCTGAAAGGCCGAGTTCGCTGTGAGGATCATTCCATGCTTCTTATGCAGTTGGCGAATCAGGCCGAGAAGCGAGGTAATAGCAAAAAAGTGGCCATGTTCCGAGGGCTGGTTGAGTAACCAAATCAGTAAAAGGGATGATCTCTCTATGAATAAAGGGGGCGGGCTCAATTTTTACTAGCGAATTAAGCCAGTTTAGCAAAGCGATCAATGGAGAAGATGCTGTTGTTACAGCCGCCGCCTTTTGTAAGATGCGCAGGAAGTTAAAGCATATCTAAGGGCTCTGGTCCCTGCCGTAGGTTTATCAACGGCCCGATAGACACTTGAGATGAATTCGATTTGCCCGGTGAAGTATCTCTGTTAATAACAGGCCAGGCGCTGTATACGGATCCGTATGTACGGTGCTATGGGAGGGGACTACGTGAGTAGCTTCCTATCCCGATTAGCTGTATTTTCTTTCTCTCCCTTCCCTTATTACCTCTACAATTTCAGATGCACTAATCCCAAGACTTACACCTTCAATATCCAGTGGTGACTTTTTTGGGATAGCTGGCGTAATAAAAAAAGCCTCTCCATCTCTTTTCTTTATGCATACTGAGCCTTCACATTTTGCTTCTTCCAGAATTGAAGCGAAATGTTGGCGTGCTTCTGTAAAACTATATTCTCTCATCATTCTAACTCCACCAATTGGATGCCTATCTTGTGTGCAGCAACCTTTAATCCTTTATCTAGTGTTAGCAAAGAAGTACTTGTTTGCTGCGCACATTGAATTAGATAAGCATCATATGCATAAATATTTAATGCATGTGATATCTCTAATGTTTGCTCAAGAGGAACATCAATGAATTTTATTGGGATTCTCTGATATGTTTTCACTTAACGCTTAGCACAGCCGTATAGATTTTTGGCATCGCTGGTGTTGATGGCTATGTTTTATTCACTTACGGCCTTGATTACAGCTTGGGGATTTTGCTTCACCACTTTAAGTAAAACCCGTGCTGCCCCCCGTGGGCTACGGAGCCCTTGTTCCCAGTGACGCAGTGTGCCAAGAGAAATACCGAAAGTGGCACAAAACCGTTGTTGGCTCATCCCCGTTTTTTCACGAATGGCCTTAACGTTGAGTGATTCTATAGTATGTTCTACAACACCAGATTGCTCACCTTTTGCGTGTACTGCCGCATCCATGAGGCCGTCAGATATTTCAGTGAATGCCTTGCTCATTTCTATGCCTCCAAAATGCCACAAGTTCTTTAACTGCTTTTGCCAATAACTGCTTTTCTTCGGTAGAAAGATTCGCTTTTTCGTTTTTGGCAAAGGCTGCCAATAGATACAGGGGCATGTTTTCGTTGTGAAAATAGTAAATAACTCGAATGCCTCCACTTTTTCCAACACCCTGGCGGGCCCAGCGTAGTTTC
>JBEVXT010000207.1:3988-7319 GCA_040505955.1 Sedimenticola sp.
TGAAGAATACTGAAGAATACTGAAGAATACTGAAGAATACTGAAGAATACTGAAGAATACTGAAGAATACTGAAGAATACTGAAGAATACTGAAGAATACTCTGAAGAATATGGGGTCAGGTCTCCCATTGCCCATTATGAAGAATATGGGGTCAGGTCTCCCATTGCCGGTCTCCCATTGCCCATTATGGGTGGTCATGCGCAATGGGAGACCTGACCCCCATTTCTTTCGGAGACCTGACCCCCATTTCTTTCGGAGACCTGACCCCCATTTCTTTCGGTGTCCTGGTCTTTGTACTTATTCGTTATACGATTTATAATTATTTTCGAACAATACACGAGATTATGCTTTGCTTGAAAGAAGCTTTATTCCAGCAAATGCAAAGAAACCACCAAGAGTAGCCTGAATATAACGTCGAGCCTTTGAGTAAACTAAAATCATAATTGGAGTTGAAAAAACAACCGCATACAAAATATGGGCGGTGACAGATATTAAAAAAGTCCCAGCGACAAGTGCGAGGCTAACCCATAACGGCGAACCTTCCTTTAAGCCTAGTGAAATAATTGCAACCCAAGCTAAAGGAGCCTTTGGATTTGTCATCATTATGATGAATCCACTTTTTGCATAAGAAAACTTTGAATATTTTCCGGTTAATATTTTTTTTGTTTCAATTTCATGATTAGTAAATGCAGACTTGAATGATTTGTACGCTAGCCAGAGAAGATATGCCCCACCCAATATCTTCACAACATAAAGTGCTAAAGAAAATTCAGAAAAAATTACCGTTAAACCTATTACGCTTAAAGTAGCCCACGTTAATGACCCAACAGCTATGCCAAAAGCTAGCGAAATTCCTGCCTCACGACTTATACCCATAGATGTTCCAATAACAGCTAAGATATTTGGTCCAGGGCTAGCTATAGCCAAAATAAATGCCAAATACGCCAGCAAAATTCCCGGGATGTAAATAAATATTTCTTGCATGAGTTGTCCTTTATATTTTACGTATAACGCCGCCAACAGCGGCAGACTTGTTGTTGTGAATTTTGTGCAATAATGGCGAAGCCATGCACAAAAGGCGCTACGACAAGGCTGTCCAAGGAGCGCAGCGACTGATGCTGATTGGCCTGGTTATAACGCATTACTAAACACACTTTCGTAATGCTCTACTTCAGGGAAAGGATCGTAAAAATGGTGAAGTAATGACTTCCACTCCTGATATTGGTCTGATTCTCGGAAGCCTACAGTATGATCCTCTAACTTTTTCCAATTTACGAGCAAGATATAGCGGCTTGGTTTCTCGATACAATGTTGTAACTGATGGGAAACATAGCCTGGAATAGACTCAATAATTTCTTGAGCCTTAGCAAAATCCAATTCGAATGTCTTTTCTTTTCCTGACTTCACATCAAGGATTGCGACTTCGAGTATCACTCAATCTCTCCTTTGCGTTATAACGCTAAACTAAGCCGCGCCGGTTTTTGGCGTCGGATTGAGTGCCTGGTTATCTGGCGATGTGCATTTGGTGACCACTTTTAGCAACCAGTAACACAAACCACAGATGGCTATTATTGGTAACGAACCAGCAAATTCTAGGCCGCTAATAATTCCAGAGTCTAAGCAAGCTACCAAATATATGATTGGGATGGGCTAGAAGAGGCACTTTACCCTGCTTATAACCCAGCTTTCTATTTCCAGACCCTTTCACGCAATGTAGCAGAGAAGTAATCAATAATATCCCCGTAGCAAGAAGAAAGAGCGGTATTAAGTAAAAATTGATATGCCTGTCCGGGATTTGAACTAAAGCATATATACCAGCAACGCCTACGGCACATGATGCAATTGCTAGGATTGATATTGCAATTATTGCAATGACTCTAAACACGCTCACTTTCTTGCGGCCAGATAACAGTTTATTCATAGGATTCTATCCGATATGACATTTCTGTTGATCATGCCATGAGTAATCGTGGAATCAAAAATTAAAATCCATAGTTATAATAAGTTAACTCCTTTTATGTAATACCGCAACTGCAAGATAATAGGATTGGTTCCATATATCAGTTTCTATTTATCGTCCATTTTTGTTTGGTGAATTATACTTCCCAACACATTGAAATATATTAAAAAACCAAGTAACAATTGATCTGTGATTAGTGGGATATACGGATTTGATCCGATGATTCCTGCTTTTTTTCCTTTAGAAACAATGGGGTCAGCTTTGACTGCTCTCTACATTTTGTAGAGAACAGCCACCTGCTGAATCCCGCTAGCTTGCCGCCGCCAGTGCCTGTTTAGTGTAGGCAATGATATCGTCGATATGCTCGATACCAATAGAGAGACGAAATACGGGGTCAGGTCTCCCATTGCCCATTATGGGTGGTCATGCGCAATGGGAGACCTGACCCCCATTTCGGAGACCTGACCCCCATTTCTCCCACAGTAGCCAATGAGGATAGTGGAAATAGCGTGATAGGCACGTAGATAACTCTCGAAATTAGACCTATTACAGCGCCAAGAAATGAAAGTACGACTGCCAAAAACACCCTTTCTAATAATGATACGTCTTTATCCATAATCTAGTATTTCTTCCTTTTACACAGAACGCCCAACTCAGGAAAAATATGGGGTCAAAATATGGGGTCATGGGGTCAGGTCATGGGGTCACCCATTATGGGTGGTGATGCACAATGGGAGACCTGACCCCCATTTCCGAACTTGAACTCAAGCACCGCAGCAGAAAGTCTGCGTGAATTTTGCTTGTTATGCGATTCTTACTCACAGAATTCCAGTAACCACTTGGCGTTCTCTTTATACCTAGAATCATCAGACTTCATAAGCTCTGTGAGCTGTTTTTTGCATGCCTCATTTTCAGCCCATGCAATTTCCGTAAGATTATGGCAAAAACCATCATTATCATGCCCTTCATCTTCATTCTTTTTTAGTGCATCAAATAATTCAGGTAGGAATTCAATACCGCCTAAATCAGATATTGGCTCTGAGAGTAATTCCCTAACCCAAAAATCATTTCTTTTAGACTTTAATGCCTCAATAAGCTGTGGTAGATCATTTTTAGTTGATGCTGCCTTCAACCTATGAAATGCCAGTAATTTTTCATCAACATCATGTGCTTCAAATGATGACCATAGAATTTCTAATTCATTTGCTATTACTTTATTCATTATCTTTTACGCATAACGCCGTGCTCTGCGGCAAATTTGGAGCACAGCGAAAAATTTGTGTGTGACCGGCATGGTAGTCGGCTAGCTGGTGCAAGTCCAGCCATGGCCCTTGGAAGAAGGGAACATGTAGGCGAAGGCAAGGGTGCCC
>JBEVXT010000208.1:0-15359 GCA_040505955.1 Sedimenticola sp.
ACGAGTCGCCGCCGCTGCCGGAAGTCGCGCCCCACATCGTCGTCATTAACCCCCTATATCCCAAAATCCAACCGGATTCTGACGCTGTAGGAAAAAATCGTTGTGCAATTGATTCACGACGATCCCGCATGGGGACAGTGATTTAGGTCTTGGCGGAATCGGTTTGTGAAATTGTATTTCTCCTGCAGCTCTTCATGCGGACAGTATGAACGCCATATTGGACCAACTGGCCGTTAGCCCCGAACATCAGTCGACTACGAAGAGTTTTGCACCGATCTCAGTGGAAGATCGGTGTGGTTCGGCATTGTCTGCCACCTGGTAACTCATCCCCGGCTTTAGGACAAACTTCCGGCCATCCTCCAATTCCGTTAGTAGTTCTCCTTCCATACAGAAGAGAATATGCCCCTTGACGCACCAGTGATCGGCTAAATATCCAGGAGTATACTCAACCAACCGGACGCGGATGTCGGATAAGTTAAGGATTTGCCAATAGGCAACACCTGTTTCGCCTTTGTGCTCGGTACGTTTGATTTTAGACCAATCAGTGATCCCGAACGGAATATCATTCATTTGCATACGTAAATTCCCCGGTTGCGATATTTTCTACAAACCTGACTCGTGTTTGCCTTGCGTTGGATAATAGGCAATCCTGCATTTCTCCAAGCCTCGAATCCGCCGGAACAAAAATGACCAAAAATGAGGACACCCACCACTTGGCCGTATAGAAGCCCCCGCAATTTTCGGGCTTAAAAGGTGGTCATTACTCAGGTCACTACTTACTATAATACTAACCAACGTACTTGCCATCAGACAGTTGGGAACTATTTAGGGTACGGGGTCGGAGTAGATTGCATCGTAAATCGGTGGTAATCACCAACATTCTAAACGCAACGCTTCCGCTTCCTGCTCACGCTTCTTACCCACATCCATGTGGGCAATCGACTCCGACCCCTGGGAAAGTAACCCATAAATAGGTACCGCTGAATAGTTACAAAGTGTCAATCGAAACAGGCGTACTGAATAGTCATAGATATTAAGAGTTATGGGAAAGAGATCCTGCTGCCGTCACAGGCTATCCTGCAACCGGTTTCACCTTCCATATTTTCTCTGCATACTCATTTATTGTGCGGTCGGATGAGAATTTCCCCATGTGGGCGACGTTGAGCAGTGCTTTGCGGTTCCATGCGCAGGGATCGCGGTAGAGTTCCTCCACCCGGCCCTGACAGTCGATGTAGGCGCGATAGTCAGCCAACAGCATGTAGCGGTCGGATCTCAGCAGTTTGTCGATAATGGGTTGGAAGCGGTTCTTCTCGTTGGGTGAGAAGTAACCCCTGCTGATCATATCGATCACCTCTCTCAACTCATCATCTCCCTGGTAGTAAGTGCGTGGCTGGTATCCTTCGGCACGCATCACTTTCAGCTCTTTTACCGTATGCCCGAAGAGAAAGAAGTTATCCTCTCCCACCTCTTCACGGATCTCGATATTGGCGCCGTCGAGTGTGCCGATGGTGAGTGCGCCGTTTAGTGCCAGTTTCATGTTGCCGGTGCCGGACGCTTCGGTACCGGCGGTGGAGATCTGCTCGGAGAGGTCGGCGGCGGGGATGATGTCGGTGGCGGTGGTGACATCGTAGTTGGGAACAAAGATGATCTTCAGATAATCTCCCACAGCGGGATCATTGTTGATGATATCGGCAACATCATTAATCATCTTGATGATCAGTTTTGCGATGGTGTAGCCCGGGGCGGCCTTACCGGCGAAGATGACGGTGCGAGGAAGGGGGTCACTGATGTGCCCGTAACGAATGCGGTTGTAGAGGGTGATGCAGTGAAGTAGGTTGAGCAGTTGTCGTTTGTACTCATGAATGCGCTTGATCTGAACGTCAAACAGCGACTCCTCGTTCACCTGGATACCCAGGCGATTTCTGAATAGTTGGCTGAGCTGCCGTTTGTTATTCCGCTTCACTTGGTGAAACGCAGTGAGAAAAGAGTCATCATCAGCATACTGTTCCAGCTTCTCCAGCTTCTCCAGGTGGGTCAGAACAGAGGGCTTGACTGTTTTGCAGATGAGTTTTGTCAGGGCCGGGTTGGACTGGTTGAGCCACAGCCGGGGGGTGATACCGTTGGTAATATTGATAAATTTGTCTGGATAGAAACTATCGAAATCTGGAAATAGGTTTTTACGCAGAAGTTTGGTATGGAGGGCGGCGACACCGTTGACCTTATGGCTGCCGATGATGGCGAGGTGGGCCATGCGGATTGTGCGCTCACCTGCCTCGTCGATGATCGACATCCGGCGCAACAGTTCACCATCACCCGGGTGTTGGTGCATCACCTCATCGAGGAAACGGTGGTTGATCTCATAGATGATCTGCAGATGGCGCGGCAGAATCTCCTTGAACAGTTTCACCGACCAGATCTCCAGCGCCTCGGGGAGCAGGGTGTGGTTGGTGTAGGCAAAGGTACGGGTGGTAATGCTCCACGCCTGCTGCCATCTGAGGTGGTGAATATCAAGGAGAACTCGCATCAGCTCTGGAATAGCGATGGCGGGGTGGGTGTCGTTGAGCTGAATCGCCACCTTGTCCGGCAGTTCATCCATGTCATCATGGAGCTTGAGAAAACGAAAGAGTATGTCCTGCAATGAGGCACTGACAAAGAAGTACTGCTGCTTGAGGCGCAGTTGCCGCCCCATTACTGTGGTGTCGCTGGGATAGAGTACCTTGGAGAGGTTCTCCGACTCATTTTTCTCCTCTACCGCTTTGATGTAGTCCCCCTGGTTGAACAGTTGCAGGTTAAAGTCCCGGCTCGCCTTGGCTGACCAAAGGCGCAGGTTATTGACATTGGTGCTGTTGTAGCCCGGTGTCGGGGTGTCGTAGGCCATCGCCATCACATCATCGGTGTCGATCCAGTGATGGTGCATGCTGCCGTCGTCACTGGGGTACTGAACCACCCGGCCGTGGAATTGTACCGGGTAGAGCACTTCCGGGCGGTGGAACTCCCAGGGGTTGGCGTAGCGCAGCCAGTTGTCGGGGTGCTCCATCTGGCAGCCGTTTTCTATTTTCTGACGGAACATGCCGTACTCATAGCGAATACCGTAACCGTAGCCGGGCAGTTGCATCGTCGCCATGGAGTCGAGAAAACAGGCGGCCAGCCGTCCCAGGCCACCGTTTCCCAGAGCGGCGTCCAGCTCCAGCTCCTCTAACTCCTCCAGGTTGCAGCCGATCTCGTTGAGTGCCTGTTTCGCCTCTTCGAGAAAGTCGAGGTTGAGTAGGCTGTTGCGCAGAGTGCGGCCGATAAGGAACTCCAGCGAGAGGTAGTAGACCCGCTTGGCATCCTGTTTGTAGTAACTGCGCATGGTCTTCATCCAGCGCTCAATCAGCCGGTCCCGAACAACGTAGGCGATTGCCAAGAACCAGTCACGTTCGGTGGCGGTGTATTTGTCCTTGCCGACGGTAAAGGTCATTCTTTTCGCCAGACCACGCGTGATCGATGCGACATCCCGGCCCTCGTAGTCATGGTCGGGCAGGGGGGCTTTACTCATTGTCGATGTCTTGCTCATGGATTTTTTTCCAGGGTATATAAATAGATACTAGTCAATATTTCGAGTAACTATCCAACTCATCCCTAAAATCCACCATTTCTGAGTTTAAAAATGATCATTTACACACATAAACTCACATTTTGAACCCTTCAAACCGGCTCTGTACCAAAATCCTGAAAACCACAGTTATGGTGGAACAGAGGTGTTGTAGGTGCGAACTTGTTCGCGATGGACTACGAAACGAGTTCTTCGCGAACAAGTTCGCTCCTACGTCTGAGTTCTAGATTATCGTGTTGAATAGTTACCTATTTCGACTAATTTCCCTGCATGGAGCAATGAACCTCATCTCTCCCGGGGCGGCGACGGTTGCGCCCAATGAGGATGGGATACTCCACAGCCTCAATACCATTCACATCTATATATGACGGAGCTACGGCCATTTCTGCCAGCGGCTGAAATTCAACTACAATTGACTGAGAGATGAATGGAATAGCAAGCATAAAGTCGTTATGAAAAAAGAGGTTAAGACCAGCGTCGAGGGGTTGGAAGTGGGAATGTTCGTCTCCCGGCTTGATCGGCCGTGGATCAAGACACCCTTCGACCTTCAGGGCATTGAGATCAAAAGCGCCGAAGATATTGAGCGCGTGAAAAAATACTGCAACTTTGTCTTTGTGGATATTGAACAAGGCAGCTCCCCCCATCCCCGTTACTGGGTACTGGACGAGACACCCAGGATCACTCTGGATGAGGATGAGAATTCTGATCCCTTTTTCCATGTCAATCAGAAAAAAGATGGCGAGGTGGCGGAGTATGCTGCCTTACGCAAGATTACCTATGAAAACCGCGCCCGTTTCGATGCCGAGATGGGAGTAGCCGAACAGGTTCATGAGAAGATTGGTGACCATTTTCACCAGATACTGGGTGACCTGAAACTAGGGAAAGCACTGGATCTTGAAGCTGTAAAGGAAGGAATATCGGACATGGTGGCGAGCATTGTCCGCAACCCATCGGCGATGATGTGGGTGGTTCATATCAGACGGCTTGATGACTACACCTACACCCGTTCTCTCGGTAGTTCGGTGTGGTGTGCCACATTTGGTCGACACCTGGGTCTGGATGAACAGGATATCGAGATGCTGGCTCTGGGCGGCCTGTTATTGGATCTGGGGAAAAGCATGCTGCCTCTTGGTCTGTTGATGAAACCGGGCTCGTTGACGCCGGAAGAGAAGAAGAAGATGGACACCCATGTTGATCTCGGCATCAGAATTCTGGCCAAAACCACGCGAGCCCCGGCGGTGAAGCAGGTGCTCCCGCTGGGTGTTATGCAGATGATTGCCACCCACCACGAGCGTTTCGATGGTAGCGGTTATCCACAGGGACTGGATAATCATAAGATACCCCTGTTCGGACGTATCGCCGGTATTGTCGATAGTTTCGATGCGATGACAAGCCGCCGTCCCTATGTCAGTGACGGCCCCCTGTCGCCCCACGATGCGGTTAATGAACTCTACGAAATCAGGGGCACCAAGTTTCAGAGTGAGTTGGTGGAACAGTTTATCCAGACGGTAGGTGTCTACCCCACCGGTTCATTGGTGGAACTCAATACCGGCGAGGTGGGGGCGGTGGTCGCCACCAATGGACTGCGGCGGCTGAGACCCTCGGTAATGCTGCTGCTTGATGAGAACAAACAGCCCATCTCACCCTTTCGTTATGTCAACCTCTTCAAGCTGGGAGATGAGGTTGCGGTGCTCCACGGGCTTCCATCGGGGGCATTTGGTATCAATATGGACGAGCTGTTTTTATAAGAGATTAATACCCGGTCAACGTAGTTCTTGTATCACCTTGGAAGAGTACCGGTTTGGGAGAAGCACGTGAGCGGGCTGATTGATCGTGGCCACTTCTTTGAATTGCTGAACCGTGAGGTGCGCCGCTCGAACGAGTTCGGCACTCCCATTGCCCTGCTGGTTGTGGATGTGCGGCGCTTTAGCCGTATCAACAGTCTCTACGGTTATAAGGTAGGTGATCATCTGCTTACCGCCGTTGTCACTGTTCTGGCTAAAGTGGCGCGGCGTCAGGACAGCGTTGCCAGAATTGGTGATGATCAGTTTGCCCTGCTGCTCTCTGGTATCGCAAACCCCGAGCATGCCCGGCTCGCCGCCTTCAAGGTGGGGCGTCTGCTTGATCCCCCAATGCAGATCGAACGCCATCAGATCCACTGCTGTGTGAATACAGGTATCGCCCTCTGCCCACTGCACTCATCTTCTGCGGAAGGGCTGCTGAAAGCGGCTGAAACGGCACTCTCCATGGCAAAGCTGTCTGCACAGCCGATCGGAATGGCTCAGGAGGAGGTGATGGATACCCTCTCTGAGACTTGGGATATGGAGATCGAGTTGGTTGATGCCATTGATTTGCACCAGATGCAGGTCTACTTTCAGCCGAAAATCTCCCTGCAAAGCGGTAAGCCGATAGGTGCCGAGGCGCTGGTGCGTTGGAACAGCCCGTCGCGGGGCCTGGTGGGGCCTGACCTCTTTATACCGGTGGCCGAGTCTCTGGGTATATTGCAACCCCTCACCCTATGGATGCTTAATAGCGCACTGCGGTTGAGTGGTGGCTGGACAGATCAATGGGGGCCGCTTGAGGTCTCCATCAACATCCCGGCCGGATTGCTGATACTGCCCGATTTTATCGAAATCGTCAGAAATGTCGAAGGGCTGTGGAAGCAGCGCGAGATAACTCTCTGTCTCGAAGTGCTGGAAAAATCCTTTATCAGTGATGTGGAGAGCTGCTTTACCGCACTTAAAACACTGCGAGAGATGGGGGTGAAGATTGCTATCGATGATTTTGGCACCGGCTACTCCAGCCTCTCCTATTTCAGGGATATTCCGGCGGATGAACTGAAAATAGACCAGTCATTTGTCTTTGGTATTCTCGACAACCAGGCCAACGCCCACATCGTTACCCTGATCATCGACCTTGCTCACCGCTTCGGGCTGACGGTGGTGGCCGAAGGGGTGGAGAACCGGCAGATTGAAGAGGCGATAATAAAACTTGGATGCGACGTCGCCCAAGGCTATTACTACTCCAAGCCAATACCTTCCGACAGTTTCAATCGCTGGCTGACGGATTATTCATGTAACAGTTGACCGTTTGATTTATCCACTGTTTATAAGGGATAACAGTACCTTCTCAGTAAGCCAGTGCAGGCGGATAACTTTCAGATGGGGTGCAGTGTCGCATTCTCATGACATACAGCAGTTGGGGTGTGAGCTGGGGAGCAGTGTCGGCTACAAGGTGCGTTTTCATGATCGGGTGGGAGTTCTGAGCCATATCAAGTTGATGACCGCCTAGTAAATAGCGCAAAGGAACGTAACAGCATTCTTTAAAAAATTGGGTTTGCCAGCAAATTAACCAACCCACCTCTACGTACCAAGTTTACGACGTTGCCCCCTTGTTGCGACAAACACGAAGATTAAGCGACAAAAACCGCGTTTATATGTCGCAAAAACACCTTTCACGACATATAATCCGAGTCATGCCAAAAAAGATTCCCGAACAAGAGCTTGAGGCCATTGTTGCAATCGTGGCTGGTCATCCTGGTGGAGTGCAGGTCAAGACCATCCGTGATGGGCTAAAGTTCGATCTTCCACCTCGGATGCTACAACGTCGTTTGGCACTGTTGATTAAGCAGAAGCGGCTGATTGTCGAGGGTCGTGGCCGGGGCAGTCGCTATCGATTGCCTGTTGTCACCGGTAAGGCGCACTTGGTTATGCCTGCCGTGAGAGTGGAAGGGCGTGGTGAAGCCTACGTGCCGGTTTCACCCGAAGGGCAAGCTATTAAAGAAACAGTCCGCGAGCCGATTCAGAACCGGCGTCCAGTTGGATATAACCGGGCTTTTCTCGATGAATACAGACCCAATGAGACTTTCTATCTTCCGGCAGATACACGGCAGCGTCTTTTCAAAATTGGGCGGTCAACCGATGATCGGCGTCCGGCAGGAACTTATGTCCGACAGATATTAGGCCGCCTGCTAATCGACCTGTCGTGGAACTCTAGTCGTCTGGAAGGCAATACTTACTCGCTTCTTGAAACCGAACGTCTGCTGGAGCTGGGGGAGGCCTCCGAAGGTAAGAATGCCTTGGAAGCGCAGATGATTCTGAACCACAAGGCTGCCATCGAGCTTTTGGTAGAGCAGGCAACGGAGATTGGTTTCAATCGTTACACTATCCTCAATCTGCATGCACTGTTATCCGATAACCTGCTTGCTGATCCACGAGCTTGCGGCCGCCTGCGCACTGTTTCGGTAGGGGTTGATGGGACGGTCTATCATCCGTTGGAAGTGCCTCAGTTGATCGATGATTGCTTCCAGCAAATTCTCGACACCGCTACCGCCATTGAAGATCCCTTTGAGCAGGCCCTCTTCGCCATGGTTCATTTGCCTTATTTGCAGCCTTTTGAAGATGTGAATAAACGTGTTTCACGTCTGGCTGCAAACATCCCGTTGATACGCCAGAACCTGAGTCCGCTGTCGTTTGTGGATCTGCCTGATCGTGCGTACATCGACGGGTTACTCGGGGTTTATGAACTGAATCGTGTTGAGTTGCTGCGGGATCTGTTTGTCTGGGCCTATGAACGTTCATGTGCCCGTTACTCAGCGGTTCGCCAGTCTTTGGGAGAGCCCGATCCGTTTCGCCTGAGATATCGGATGAAAATTTATGAGTTTGTTGTTGCCGTGGTACAAGGCCAAATGAACAAAACTGAGGCTATACGTTGGATTGTCAGGGAAGCGGAAGAAAATATTCCTGAAGAGGCGAGGGTTCGATTCATCGAAGTGGTGGAGACCGAACTGAGTAGCTTGCATGAAGGTAATATTGCACGTTACAGGCTCAGACCTTTGGAATTTGCAGCATGGATCAGTAACTGGAAGTAACAATGCCTAAACCCGGAGTCAATGCCATTAACTTAGGGAAAAAACTCCCTGTAAACATCAGGCTCGTCATTCCCGCGTAGGCGGGAATCCAGGGGGGCAGCGCTCCGTAGTGCTGGATACCCGCCTGCGCGGGTATGACGGGAAAGAGGAGAGCTTGACCTCTGGGTTCCGGCCTACGCCGGGATGACCGTGGTATTAGGCTTAAGTTAATGGTATTGAGCCCGGAGTAACTATTCAGCTCACCCCTGAAAACCACAGTTATGGAGGAACAGAGGTGTTGTAGGGGTGAACTTGTTCGCGATTAGCTTCGTAGGAGACTCTTCGCGAACAAGTTCGCTCCTACACCTTAGTTTCTGACTACCGTGCTGAATAGTTACGATGCCTTATCTTCTTGGTGGCAGTATCTCGATCTCCACCCGACGGTTTCGGCTGCGTCCGTGGCTGCTTCCATTGTCAGCCACCGGGCGATCTTCACCGTAGCCGACACTGTATATCCGTCTTGGATCTACACCACGCCTTTGCAGATAGCTGGTCACGGAGTAGGTGCGGCGCTCTGAAAGGCTTTGATTGTATTCCCGGGTGCCGCGGCTGTCGGTATGACCTGCGACGCGAATATCAGACTTGTTGAACTTTTCAAGAACCAGTCCAACGGAGTCCAGAACATCGAAGAAACTGCTTTTGATATCAGATCTGTTGGTGTCGAAGGTGATATTTCCGGGCATATTGAGAACAATAGTCTCTCCCATACGGCTAACACTGACTCCCGATCCTTCCAGGATACGGCGAAGTTCTGCCTCCTGCCGATCCATGTAGTAGCCTATTCCACCGCCCACTCCAGCACCCAGGGCCGCCCCGATGACAGCTCCCTTTCTGCGATCTTTTTTGTTGGCCAGTGCTCCGGCAATGCCACCGGCCACGGCACCTATGCCAGCCCCTTTTGCTGTATTTGAGACCTTCTCATCCCTTGTGTAGGGATCGATTGTCTGACACCCGCCAAGCAGTGATGCAAGTATGGATGCGACAATAAGACTCTTTCTGTTCATTGGGGATCTCTTCCTGTGTTAATTCGTCAACGATCAATTTTACAGAGGCCGAAAACTTTCTGTGGCAAAAATCTGCAGGGATGTGACCTACTCCCAAAATTGCCACCATTTCTTACGCACTTCCTGCCGTTGCGTCCGGCCCTGCTCAGAGCCTTTGTCTAGCTCTTTCTGCTCCTGCTCGGCCTTTTTATCATGTTGTTTATCCAAGCCCCGGGGTTTTTTATGATCAGGTGATCTCTCATCTTTCCTGGACTCTTTTTCCAGGATTTTCTCCTCCTTTGATTGAGCCTTGCCCATCTTTTTCTGTTCTTTGAGGTAGAGTTTGTCTTCCTTTCGCTGCGCTTTCTGGAAAGCTTTCTCCGCTTTTTTTCCACTGCCGCCTTTGTCTGGCTTTGCCGCGAGGATGGATGTGGGTGCGATCGCCACAATCGAGAACAGAAGGGATGTAGCCAGTGCTAAAGTCTGAATTTTCATAAAAACTCCATATTATCAATAGATTGCAATCTAAATCTGTAACTTCTCAAAAAGTTCGTGCACCTCTTGAGCATGGGGTCGGAGTCGATTGCATCCGAAAAGGTGTACTTACCAACAATCTCGGCGCAATGCTTCCGCTCCCAGCTCACGCTTCTTACCCACATCCCTGTGGGCAATCGACTCCGACCCCGAACAACATACGCTTCCGGAAACAACCGGCCGATACTGGATTATTGAGAAGTTACCTAAATCTGTTACTTCTCAATAATCCAGTGTGTGGAATAACTCCTGCGAGGGGCTGCAGTGACGCATTCTCATGACATATAGCAGCTGGGGTGCTGCCGTGAGCGTATAGGGATCAATTCATGGCATATTTAAGGAAAGGGTTCATGTACCCCTATGGCACGGACTTATTGTGAAGCTACCCACAGTCTAGACTACCCAGCATCTGCTGTTTTATGGCTTGCCCCGAAACCTGTAAGATAGCGCACTCACTTTTTTTGGTAACCTCTGTGCCTGCTTCCGCACTCCCCACAATTCATGATTTTGATTACTGTATGCTGGTTGATCGGCATGCACTGAGTTCTCGCCTGCGCGGTCTGCAGCGGCGCAGGCAGCAGGGAAAGCCCTGGGATCAGGAGTTGGCGCGCCTGCTGGAACAGATGGAGCGGTCGCGCTCACAGGCCGCACAGCGAAAGGTGCTGCTGCCGACGCCCCAGTTTCCCCCGGAACTTCCGATCAGCGACAAGTGGGAAGAGATCGCCGCCCTGGTGGCGAAGCATCAGGTGGTGATCCTCTGTGGAGAGACCGGCTCCGGCAAGTCGACCCAGTTGCCTAAGGTCTGTCTTGCTCTGGGCCGGGGGGTCTATGGCCGTATCGGCCACACCCAGCCCCGGCGTATTGCCGCCCGCGCCCTGGCCAACCGTATCTCCAGTGAGCTGGGGTGTGAACTGGGGAGCAGTGTCGGCTACAAGGTGCGCTTTCATGATCAGGTGGGCGCCCAGAGCCATATCAAGCTGATGACCGATGGTATGCTGCTGGCTGAGATTCAGCGGGATCGTTGGCTCAACGAGTACGATACTCTGATTATCGATGAGGCCCATGAGCGTAGTCTCAATATCGATTTTCTTCTCGGCTATCTCCGTGAGCTGTTGCCCAAACGTCCCGACCTGAAGCTGATCATCACTTCCGCAACCATCGATCCCGAGCGTTTTTCCCAGCAGTTTTGGGGTGCCCCGATTATCAACGTGTCGGGTCGGACCTATCCGGTAGAGTTGCGTTACCGTCCGCCGCTGGAGGAGGAGGGGGGGGAGCGCGATGATCCCATGCAGCAGGCGATCATTGATGCGGTGGATGAATTGTCGCGTGTGGATCGTGGAGATATTCTGATCTTTCTCAGTGGTGAGCGGGAGATCCGTGAGACTGCCGAGAATCTGCGCAAGCATAAGCTGCAACTGACAGAGGTGCTGCCTCTCTACGCCCGCCTCGGGCCGGGTGAACAGGGGCGCATCTTCAAGAGCGGCGGCGCCCGCCGAATCATTCTCGCCACCAATGTGGCGGAGACCTCCCTCACCGTGCCCGGTATACGTTATGTGATCGATGCCGGCTTTGCCCGCATCAGCCGCTACAGTCACCGTAGCAAGGTGCAGCGGCTGCCGGTGGAGCGCATCTCCCAGGCCAGTGCCGACCAGCGAAAGGGGCGCTGTGGGCGTGTTGCAGCGGGTATCTGTATCCGCCTCTACACGGAGGAGGATTTCGAATCCCGCAGTGAGTTCACCGAGCCGGAGGTCCTGCGCACCAACCTCGCCTCGGTCATCCTGCAGATGAGGCTTCTGGGTTTTGGTGAGATCGAGGACTTTCCCTTTGTCGATCCTCCCGACAGCCGTCTGATCAAGGATGGTTACCGTGTGTTGGAGGAGATCGGCGCCATGGATCGGGAACGCAAGGTGACCCCTGTTGGTCGGCAGATCGCCAGACTGCCGGTGGATCCGCGCATAGGCTGCATGTTATTGAGTGCGGCTCAGACGCACTGTCTCGAAGAGGTACTGGTGATCGCCGCCGCCCTCAGTGTCCAGGATCCCCGTGAGCGGCCGATGGAGAAGCAGCAGGCGGCGGATGAGGCCCACCGGCAGTTCCGTGACGAGGCGTCTGATTTCCTCAGCTTTCTCAATCTCTGGCGTCATATTGAAGAGCAGCGGCACCACCTCACCCGGCGCAAGTTTCAGCGCCACTGCCGCAATAACTTCCTCTCCTGGACCCGAGTTCAGGAGTGGCGCGATATCCATCATCAGCTGCGGGGGCAGATGCACGAGCTGGGCTACAAAGAGAACCAGGCCGAGGCGGGTTATGAAGAGATCCACAAAGCGCTGCTCAGTGGTCTGCTGAGTCACATCGGGCTGAAGGGGAGCGGTACAAAGCACGAGTATCTGGGGGCGCGCAACAGCCACTTCCATATTTTTCCAGGCTCGGGGCTGTTTAAAAAGCAGCCAAAATGGGTGATAGCAGCAGAGCTGGTGGAGACCACGAAACTTTATGCCCGCTCGGTGGCGATGATTCAGCCCCAGTGGGTGGAGTCTCTGGCGGAGCATCTGGTCAATCGCAATTACTCCGAGCCTCACTGGGAGAAGAACGGGGGACAGGTGGCGGCTTATGAGAAGGTGACGCTTTTCGGTCTGCCCCTGGTGCCTCGCCGTAAGATCAACTACGGCCCCCTCGATCCGTCGGAGGCGCGGGAGATCTTTATCCGCTTTGCCCTGGTGGAGGGGGATTTCCATAGCCGCGCTCCCTTCTGGCGTCATAACCGGGAGCTGCTGGAGCATATCGAGGCGCTGGAGCACAAGTCACGGCGCCGTGATCTGATGGTCGATGATCAGTTGATCTATGAATACTACGCAAAAAGAGTCCCTGAAGGGATCTACAGTACCCCCCAGTTTGATAAGTGGCTGCGAAAGGCGACAAAAGAGCAGCCCAAACTGCTGCATATGCGCATGGACGATCTGTTGCGCAAGGAGGCGGAAGCGGTCTCCCATCAGCAGTTTCCCGATCAACTCAACATTAGTGGTATGCACCTGCCCCTGGAGTACCATTTTGATCCCGGTCACCAGCGCGACGGCGTCACCCTGAAGGTGCCCCGGGCGGTAATCAACCAGGTGTCGGAGGAGCGCTGCCAGTGGCTGGTGCCGGGGCTGTTGCGGGAGCGGGTACTGGCGTTGCTGCGGGGTCTGCCGAAAGTGTTGAGAAAGTCGTTTGTACCGGTGCCCGATTATGCCGATGCCTGCCTTAAGGTGATGGAGCCCTGCGACCTGCCGCTGACACGGATTCTGGCCGAGCAGCTGAAACAGATGACTGGAGTCCATATCCCGGAGGACGCCTGGCCGGAAGAGAGTCTGCCCGACCATCTGAGAATGAGCTTCAAGGTGGTGGACGAGGAGGGTGGGGAGCTGGCATCCGGCCGAGAGCTGACGCCTCTGAAAAAAAGCTGTGGTGGCAAGGGTGAGGCGAGCTATCACCGCATGGATAGTAGCGGCCTGGAGCGTGACGGGCTGACTGATTGGGATTTTGGAGCGCTGCCAGAGAGCATCGAACTTAACCGTGGCGGCATCAAGCTTATCGGTTTTCCCGCCCTGGTGGATCAGGGCGATACGGTTGCCGTGCGGGTGCTCGACTCCCAGGCCAATGCCGAGCGCACCGGCAGGGTGGGTTTACGCAAACTTCTGATGCTCAAACAAGCCAAAGAGATACGCTACTTGCGGCGTAATCTCACCGGGTTGGAGAAGATGCGTCTCCATTACGCCAAGGCGCCGAAGGCTCCTGAAGGGCTGGGTGATGGAGGGAAGCCTGACCTGGAGAGAGAGTTGGTGGCGCTGGTCATCGACCTCGCCTTTATTGAAGGAGAGCCTGCGGTGCGGGATGAAAAGAGTTTTCGCAGTCGCATCGAAGATAAACAACCAAGCCTGATGGCTCAGGCCAATGAGGCGGTGGTCTTGGTGAGCAAGATACTTGAGCAGTACCAACAGTTGCGTAAACAGTTGGCCAATGCCAATCAGATAAACTGGATGCTCTCTGTTGGTGATATCAGGGAGCAACTCGACCGACTGGTGTTTCAGGGTTTTTTACAGCAGACGCCATATCTCCAGTTGAAACAGTTTCCCCGCTATTTCAAAGCGCTAACGAAACGGCTGGAAAAGCTGGGGCACGCCGCCCAGCGCGACCAGCAGTTGGTACGTGAAATGGCCAAAGCCTATCAGCGCTGGCAGCAGTGGGATAAGCGCTGCCGTAGCAACGGCAAGGTGGATGAACGTATTGAAGAGATACGCTGGACCTTCGAGGAGCTGCGGGTATCACTCTTTGCCCAGGAACTGGGTACCGCCCATCCTGTATCGCTGAAACGAATTGAGAAGCGGTGGAAGGAGTTGGGGTTGTAGGTTGGTCAGTGCCAAACGTAACCTGTGTGCTGAGTAATCCCAGAATCTTCAGTTGGGCAGGGTGCGGTGTACGTTTGAGGTGATGCAGGGCAAGGCACAGCGACGCATAATAGTTATTCTATTGCAAGAAGTTGTGTAACTATTCAGCACGGTAGTCAGAAACTAAGGTGTAGGAGCGAACTTGTTCGCGAAGAGCCTCCTACGAAGCTAATCGCGAACAAGTTCACCCCTACAACACCTCTGTTCCTCCATAACTGTGGTTTTCAGGGGTGAGCTGAATAGTTACGAAGTTGTAAGGCTTACCACTCCATGCTCACGCCCCTCACCTGTAGGTGACGCCGCCATGCGCCACCACAAGCGTGCAATTCACTCCGCATCGGCTATATTCCTATTATGGAATGGGAAGTCGAGTGTACAGACGAGTTGGAGGACTGGTGGGAAGACCTCACTGAGGCCGAGCCAGTTAGAGACCCGCGCACACTTTCCCGAGGGTGATGTGCGAATTAATCAGTTCGAAGAGCTGGAGGAAAAGCAACAACCTGCTGCTTAAGCTTCTCTCATTTCAAAACCAAGGAAGACATTACCCAATGCCATTAACTTAGGTGGAAAATTCCCCGTAAACTTCAGACTCGTCATTCCCGCGTAGGCGGGAATCCAGGGGACAGCGCTCCGTAGCGCTGGATACCCGCCTGCGCGGGTATGACGGGAAAGAGGGAAGTTCGACCACTGGGTTCCAACCTATGCAGGGATGGCCATGGTATTAAGCTTAAGTTAATGACATTGACTCATTACCTATGCCCTCCATCGGTATCATAGATGCATGATGTAACATGGTTACCAATTCGTCAGGTGTTTATTCGCAAGTGGGTCAGGGAGTGCCCGTAGGCACCCCCTTCCCGTTATCGCAATGGGGTTGATTCCCCATATTTCCCAGCGTACATCTTTCTCGTACT
>JBEVXT010000209.1:0-2901 GCA_040505955.1 Sedimenticola sp.
CCGATATTGGAAATGCATTAACGCAAATGTACAACACTCGCAATCACGGGTTTCGAATAAATATGTCATTTGGAGCTATTCTGTGGCACGTTGAAACTGGAGATTTACGCTACTTCCGTCCTTTCACCAACCGCGAAGTGTTCCAGTCTCCAATATATGTAAGAAACCGGGCCGATATAACGAACATTATTCGTTCTTTGGCGGATATGGATATTGCTATAGAGGCACTAAAAAGTAGACCGGATACGAAATGGAGATTGGACATAGTTACGAATGTCAGGTTTGAGGTATTTTCTACCACTCACGTACTCGGTACAGTTCGCACACCTTTGCCATCGTATATTATACTGAGTAAATATATTATTTCGTTGGAGAAAGATCATTATGGACTGGTTTACGGGGATAATTTGTGTTCCTTCCGTTGTCTATCTCAGCATAAATACAAAGACAACACTCACTTAGTGAACTTTTTGTACAATGGAAGGAATATCTATTTTCCAACTGTGAAACAGATATCCGTGAGGTTACGATGAAGCAATTCAAAGGTGTGCAACTGAACGAATTATCATTTCTTAAGCACTGTTTCGAAATCAATATTCAAGTTTTCGACTTAAAACCCGATGGTATTGTCATACCTGTATTCAAATCTTCAGATCGTTTCGATCAGACCATGTACTTAAATATGCACAAAAATCATCTTTCGTACATAAGCAAGTTTCCTCAATATGCGAAACAATTTCAATGTAATTCGTGCAATAGATTCTTCACTCACCACGGTGACTTGAATAAACATGTCAAAATATGCGACAACAAAACTAAATTTGTATATCCCGGCGTTTTTTTCCAAAAGCCAAGACAATATATGAAGAACTCGACATTGTCGGCATACATGTAGACACTGTCGATCGATGTTTCAAACACTTTGCAGTTTTTTATTTTGAATCAGTGCTCAAGTCGATGTCCGAATCTACGGAGAAAATTTAGTATGCCCACCGCCATATCCCGGCAAGTGTTAGTATATGTTCTAACGTGCCGGGATTTGAGCAAGCTTCATGCATCGTAGACAAGAATCTGGACGCACTGCTTTCAGCAATGATTCAGACTCTGCATATGATACAGACACGATGCAAGGAGCTTGCTGAAGAAACATGGGGTGGGTATTAGAAGAGCTCATGACAATGATGATCAATAGGAAAACTACTGTTGATGGTAATGCTAGTGATGATGATGATGATGATGATGGTGATGATGATGATGAACCGGAAGTGATCTCATTGAAACGTTTGGCTAGTTTACATGCGAAAGTCACCGCATACATGAGTTGTCTCCCCGTTTTCGGGTTCAATAGCGCAAAATACGACTTGCCACTCGTTAAGTCTAAGTTGGCCAAGCACTTGCGTATGGATGAGCAAAAGCACTGATTCACCGTGAAGAAAGCATCATCATACGCATGCATTCAAAGTGATCACTTCCGGTTCCTGGATGCCAGCCAGTTTCTTGCACCGGGGACTTCATATGCGGGTTTTTTAAAAGCATATCAGGTCCCTGAAGGCAAAGGTTTTTTCCCCTATGAATGGTTTGACACATTCGATAAGCTGAAAGAGACGAGTCTACCCCCGCAGGAGGCTTTTTTCAGCAGTCTGAACAATGAGGGGATCTCCGACGATGATTATGCACACTGCCAACGTGTGTGGACAGAAAATAGTATGTCCACATTCATGGAGTTTTTGGTCTGGTATAATAACCTCGACGTAGCACCATTTGTCGTGGCGATTGAAAGGCTACAGAAATTCTATTTTGATAAGGGTATTGATGTATTCAAAACCGCAATTTCTGTGCCAGGAATCGCTCGGCAAATGTTGTTCAAAACGGCAGAGGAGTCAGGGGCCGAATTTTCTCTGATGGATCAGGGAAACGAGAAATTATACCAGACCATAAAACAAAATATTGTCGGTGGTACCTCAATTATATTCACCCGTTATGCTAAAGCGGGGGAGACGCTTATAAGGGGAGGCAAACTGTGCAAGAAGGTGGTTGGTTACGATGCAAATGCCCTTTACCTGTGGGCAATCTGACAAGAGATGTCGGAAGGCATGTTCGTGATCAGACGAGCCGAGAATGAATTCCGTACCGTAATTCGAGATAAGTATATGCAGGCCTTCAATTGGTTAAACTACATGAACAAATATGATGGCAAGCATATACTGCATCAGAGGAATAACGGGAAAGAAATCAAACTCGGACCGTATCCCGTGGATGGATTTGATAGTCAAAATAATACTGTCTATCAATTCCACGGGTGTTATCACCATGGGGTCACGAATGTGCCTTGACCAAATATGTGAAAAGCAAGAAATGGCACAAGACAAAAGAGCAATTGGCTGCACGAACGCAGCAAATCACCGATTATTTGCTCAAAAACAAATACAAGGTCATCGAAATGCGAGAATGTCATTTTTAGGCAATTTATAATGACAACGAGGAAATGCGTGAAATCGCTTATGAGAGCAGACCCAGTTTATGCCAAAAGAACCGTGAAAAGGTTACGCACGAACAAATAGTCAAAGCTGTGCGCGATGACGATTTGTTTGGCATGATCGAAGTGGATATCAACGTTCCCGAAAAATGGGGCTCTGAATTTCAGTCGGCGTTGTCGCCAGCTGAATATTTTGGTGAAATGAGCCCCATTTTCGCGAACGTTGATGTGCCGATGTCTGTTGTTGGCCCACACATGCAACAGCATATAAAGGAACTGGGTCTATCTGATAAACCGCGCCGCTTGCTCGTTGGAGGTATGAGGGCTCAACAGATTTTGGTCGCCACTCCACTTTTACGCTGGTATCTTGAACATAGTATGATTGTCAGCAAAATCTACCAAGTGATAGAATACCGGCGCCAGAA
>JBEVXT010000210.1:0-4047 GCA_040505955.1 Sedimenticola sp.
AGTTCGTCCGTGAGGGAAGATTTTCCTGAGCCGCCGGTGCCGGTGATACCCAGCACTGGAATACTCTTCTCTTGCCCCTCCAGCGCGACGCTGATCTCATCCAGCAGCGCCTGATCCACCATACCGTTCTCAATGCGGGTGATGATCTGGGAGAGGGCGCGGCGGCTGCCCTCTACAACCGGTTGTATGCTGGTGGGGGCGTAGTCGCAGAGGTCAAAATCACTCCTGTCGAGGGTATCCTTGATCATTCCCTGCAGCCCCATCTTGCGGCCGTCCTCTGGGGAGTAGATGCGGGTGACGCCGTAGGCGTGCAGCTCCTCAGTCTCCTCCGGCACAATCACGCCGCCGCCACCGGCAAAAATCTGTATATGCTCGTCGCCGCTCTCTTTGAGCATATCCACCATGTACTTGAGGTACTCCAGATGGCCACCCTGATAGGAGCTGATGGCAATTCCCTGAACATCCTCCTGCCGTGCGGCATCGACAATCTCCGCCACTGAGCGGTTGTGGCCGAGATGGATCACCTCAGCACCCGAAGATTGCAAGATACGGCGCATGATATTGATCGAGGCATCGTGGCCGTCGAACAGGCTGGCAGCCGTCACAAAACGAATTTTGTTATTATAACTCAATGTTTTATCACCTGTTTTTTGCATAGTGGCTTTGTCTGTCGGTTCTCTCTGCAGGGCTGTCCGCTATGATCCTGGCTGAGATGGTAGAGCCGGATCGTCTGAATAACATTAACCTACATAACGTTTACGTTAACGTCAATGTTAGTCTATGCTGTAGTCGCCGAAAGTTTATGGGGTTACAGGATAGAGATATAATAATGGATACAACAAACCGACAGGCCCCAGCGGCTGAAGATAAAGATCATATGAAAGATGCTACCTATTCGATCTCTGAACTGGCTAAAGAGTACGACGTAACCCCAAGAGCGATCCGTTTCTACGAAGACCAGGGGCTGATGGCACCCGCCCGCAAAGGGCGGCGGCGCGTCTATACCGAACGTGACCGGATTCGTCTGAAACTGATATTGCGGGGTAAGCGCATCGGCTTCTCTCTCTCCGAGGTCAAAACGGTCTTCGATCTCTACGACAGCGCACCCGGCGAAGAGGGGCAACTGCACTATCTCATCGATATGCTGAAAGATCGCCGCAAAATGCTCGAGCAGCAACGGCGGGATATTGATGTTGTCCTTCATGATATGAAGGATGTGGAGAAACGGGCTAAAACAGCACTGAAAGCTCTCAACGAGAAATAACCTGCTCACCTCATCTTGTGGGCGACGCCGGCGCTCTGAAAGAGAATACCAATCGCCTGGTTGAAAATGGTGCGGCGCTCCGGGGCTCGATACCCGAAAGATCTGCTTTGAGCTGACGGAGACAGCTGCGGTATCGAACCTCTCCCAGGCGAAGCGCTTTATGGAACGCCTCAAGCGGAAGGGGTGCCTGTTTGCCCTTGATGACTTCGGCAGTGGCATGTCCTCCTTCGGCTATCTCAAAAACCTTCCAGTGGATTTTTTGAAGATCGACGGTATGTTTGTGAAAGATATCACCCATGACGAGATTCTGCAGCAACTGAAAAAGATCGGTGTCGATTTCGTCCAGGGGTACGGCATCGCCGAGCCCAAACCATTGGTGCGAACAGGCGCTGATTGTGACGAATCAGAGTGGTGAGAGAAGGAAGGCGGCAATGGGTTGGTATTGACGGTTGGTGACGAGTTTCAGAACAACCTCAATGTCGAGATTCATATAGTCATGGACAATGCGATTACGCAGACCTACGGCAGCTTGCCACATCGAAAGATCCGCTGATGGTATCAGCTTCAGCTGTATCAGTAGCCCGAACGTATCGTAAGCCGAGGTGGGTACCGGCTCGTTGCGGATCTTCAGCATCTGCTTGGCTTTGCCGATACTGTTCTCTATCAGGATTTGTAGGGAGTGCAAAACGCCGTTTTGTTCCAGCTCGCTGAGCATCTCACCAGATAGCAGGCGCTGCTGCACCGCATCCAGCAGCAGTTCCTGTTTGCGTGCAATGGCGGCGGTTTCAGACTGGTACGCGTCGAGTTCCATAGATCTCATCCCACTTATAATCTTCCATGTCACGCCAGGTACGCTGGAGGAAGTGTCGCCATGCCAGTGTATTGTCTCCCTTAAGCGGGATACCTTCGTTCACAGTAACATCGCGTATCGCGAGGCGAGCGGTAGGCAGATCAACCAGATCGATGACGTCATCTTCAACACCCAGCTGCCTGGCAAGTCGGTTGCGCAGATTTTCTGTATCCCCCAGCCAACCCCATGGCTTATCGGTACGTTGCCACTGGATGGCAAAATCCCAGTCACTGCCAGGGTGGGATTTGCCTGTGGCGCGGCTACCAATCAATACGGCAAGCTCAAGCTCAGGAAACTCCTCGAACAGTCGTTTGAGTTGATCCATTTGGACTCTCTCTGGCATAACCGGGTTCCTGTAAGAAGAATAGGAATTTCAACCCACAAAGTCAATGTAATAAAGCTGCACATGGCGTCGTAATAAAAAGACAAAGGTAACTATTCAGCACCGCAAAGAAATTTCCGGTAACCGTTCAGATTGCCTCTGAAAGCCACATTTATGGTGGTATGAAGGTGTCGTAGGAGCGAACTTGTTCGCGATGGACTCCGATACGTACTCTTCGCGAACAAGTTCGCTCCTACACCCGAACTATACCTTGCACCAGCTGAATAGTTACAGACAAAGTAACTATTTAGCACCACAAAGAAATCGCTGGTAACCGTTCAGATTTCCCCTGAATAGTTACGAGTTGATCAGGTTTATTTCCGAGGCCCTTAGTCCCCAACCAAACGGATACCACCCTTCTCGATGGTGATAATCCGCTGTTTGTAAAGCCCGCCAATGGCTTTTTTAAACGCCCCTTTGCTCATGCCGAAGAGGTCGGAAATCATCTGCGGATCGGACTTGTCGTGTACCGGTGCAAAACCGTTGTGCTTGTTGAGGTAGACGAGAATGATCCTGGCGTATTTGTCGCGGGTCTCCTGGCCACCCTGAAGGCTCAGGTCAATCTTTCCGTCGGGCCGGATATGTTTGATAAATCCCTTTTTGTATTGACCAAAACTCAGGCGCTGGAATACTTCGTCCTTATACAGCACTCCCCAGTGGCTGTGGTTAACGATGGCTTTAAAACCCAGTTCGGTAGTGTTGGCTATGATCAGATCGACCCGCTGCTGCGGGCGGAAATCGTGGGGACGCTCATCATCGAGAAACTTGTCGATCTTCGATGACGCCACAATGCGGCCGTCGTTCTTGTCGATGTAGAGGGTGACGATATACGACTTGCCCACCTCCATCGGCCGATGCTGCTCGGCAAAAGGCGCCAGTACATCCTTCTCCAGCCCCCAATTCAGAAAGGCACCGAAATCGTTGCTGTCCACCACCTTGAGGTAAGCAAACTGCCCCACCTCGGCCTTGGGTTTTTTGGTAGTGGCCACCGGCCGATCCTCAGAGTCGAGGTAGAGAAAGACCTCGATGGCATCATCTACAGCGAGGGCATCAGGAACATACCTGCGTGGCAACAGTACCTCGCCGAGATTCTCTGCATTCAGGTAGGCGCCAAAGGCCAACAGTTTTGTCACGCTCAGTGTGTAGGTTCGGCCGATCTGGATCATCTCTGTCTCTCAGGGAAAGGTGTTTCCAAGCTATTGTACTAACATAGTGCCCATCCCGAAATAAAAGAGCAGGACGCGGAGTGCGCGGAGGAGGCGCAGAGTACTCAGTGCCAAACGCAAGGAGTGTGCTGAATAGATACCAACGAACAAAAATTACCCGGTCCCCATGAGCCCCTTTTTTCAATCGGCACTTTACGTTAACGTCAATTTGTGATCCCCTATTGTCCATAGAGCTAATCCACGTCTGCTGTCGGCCTACCCCTGGTTGGGCAACACCCGGCGTGCAGTCATAAAGACCTATGAGCGCAAAAGTCGGTTGGATTTACGTGCATGATGCCAGTTTTGGCTGAGTCATGCTGTTCAACTGCTTTGGGAGGTGAGCTAT
>JBEVXT010000211.1:0-3166 GCA_040505955.1 Sedimenticola sp.
CCAACATCGCTACCCATTCAGCCATTCCGGCACAACCTTCAGCATCCCCGATCAGGTCATTTCGGATCTCGACCATTACGTTAAGCAGATTGTGGGGCAGGGCGTGTGCGATGAGTGTTTGGGTAACGCCATCGGACGGCCCGTACGGGGTATTTCTGCCGACTCGGTAAGCGGCTGTCGTTGCAGCAATACCCAGCATCTCATCAGCCAATCGTGTATCACGGTCATGAATGAAACCGATCTCGGTATCACGATGTACACCATCATATAAGGGTGTAAAGGAGTGGATGGTGATCAGAACCGGTTTAATACCCTGAGCGATCTTCCGCTGAATTACCCCATCAAGGGCTTCATTGAAAGGTAGAAAAAAGCGCTGATTCCGCTGTGCACGATCTTCACTGCTTAACCCACTATTGCCCGGAATGGTGGTGTTCTCGCTTTTCTCAGTGACAGCGCTCTCATTATGGGGTGGGCGATTGCAGTCATAGACCAGGCGTGAGATCTGCGGTGCAACCAGAGGTGCGTCGAGCAGGGCCGACAGTTTCACTGCCACGTCACGGGCACCGGGATCCCAGGCAATGTGGCTTTCCAAGGCATCTTCATCCAGACCGAGGTGGTTCAATTCCGCCGGAATAAAATTGGATGCATGCTCGCAGACTAGCAAAAACAACCCATCACCTGATGGATTGATAACCTCTACCGACTCTTCAGCATGTTCCGTTTGGAGTGGAATTTCCGATGTCAACATCAAGTATCTGCACCCTTGGCAGTTTATTGTTATGAAGACATCTTTTCAAATTTGAATCTTATGTCAAGTATTTTTCTTTTGTGCCGCCACCGGTTCTGACCCGTATTGAGTTCAAATGGCTACGTACATAGTCCCAAAGCCGATTGTAGGAGTGAACTTGTTCGCGAAGAACCTGCTACTGGGCTGATCGCTAACAAGTTCGCTCCAAATACAGCTTTATTTCTACCGAGGTACCTTAACCTGGTGCTTCACCCCTCCCAACCCGGTCAAATTCCACCTGAGAGATTTCAGCTTCAGCCAGAGCCCACTCGATGAAGGCGGCGGTTATCGGTAAATTCTCCCGTCCACGCTGGCAGACGATATAGTAGGCCACCGCTGATGGGCTGTGTACATTAAGTAGCTTCACGAGGCGGCCTGTGGCAAGGTCATCAGCTACATGAGCGCTACGCGCCAGAGCGATACCCTGGCCGTCAAGGGCTGCCTGAACCGCCATACTGGTATCCTGGAAGCGGGTGCCTTTCGGTAGTGATTTCACCTGTATACCGGCATCCCTGAACCAGTCCCGCCAGCGCGGACAGATATCCCAGGAGTGGCGGTAGAGCAGTGGATACCGCAGAAGGTCTTCCGCTGTCTCCGGTGTTTCCATTCGGTCGAGAAACTGCGGACTGCAGACCGGAAAGACATGCTCACGCAACAGCTCTAGCGAGTAGAGTTCCGGCCAGTTGCCATAGCCCAGACGGATTGCCACATCGACGTCGCTGGATTTGAAATCGATCATCTCATCCGAAGAAGAGATCCATACATCCAGTTCAGGGTGCTGCCCGCTGAATCCACCGAGCCGTGGCACCAGCCATTTGAGGGCAAACGATGGCAGCAGGCTTACCTTCAGCGATTCCGCATCTTTCTCCTCTTTCAGATCACGCAGGGTCGTTTCCAGGTGGTTGAGGAAATTCCGTATCAGCGGTGCCAACTCCTGACCTTCAGGGGTCAGGATTAAGCGCCGTCCCTGGCGCTTAAACAGCCTGACTTTCCAGATCTCCTCAGCATGGCGAATCTGGTGACTGACGGCGCTTTGGGTGATGAACAGCTCCTCTGCGGCGCGGGTATAACTCAGATGGCGCGCGGCAGCTTCCAGTGCACGCAGTGAGGCGGTGGGGGGCAGGCGGACATTCATGACGGGTATCCTGACGGGTTGTTACAGTAGTGCCGGACTGCGGGGCAAATGGCCATAGTTACCGGGCCCTAATATATAAGGATTAATCCTGAAATCAGGCGCTTGTGAGTAACAGAATTCGCGGACAAGGGTCGGGATGACCGGCACCTGCAGACTCTCCGTTTATCCATGAATAATTCTTCATGCAATATAGTACAAAATTTCGTTTGTGTTCAATGAAATATGATCCTATATTTCCCCTAACACCCGATGACGCGGTGCAGCAATTATTTATTAATTTTGACGAGAGATTGAGACGATGGAATTTGATACTTTCACCCGAGTAGGGATGGCTTTTATTACCTCAGCAATGGTTCTGTTACTTCTGGTTACAATTTTTTGATGGATGCGGAGCGATAGTCATGACTGACACAGTAGTGGAATTTGTTGCGGCGGGCAACGCACAAAAAAGCGGTCATTTTGTGGGGTTTCTCACCGGTCTGCTCGGCAGGCTGCAAGCCTGGCATACACATCAAAAGACGGTACAGGCGCTGAGTCAGTTGCCGGACTACCTTCTGGAGGATGTCGGAGTAGAGCGTGACCTGATCAGCGAGTGCGTATCCGAGCAGAGCCAGAGCCGTGCCGCTGCCGATGTGGTGATGCTGGATCAAAACATCGTCGAAGTAGTAATCCTCAACATCAGCAGACATACAGCGCATGCTGCATAAAAGCTGAGCAAAGCTATGGGGTCATTAGGCTCGATTGAATATAGAGATCGGGTCTGATGACACCTTTGCATTATAAAACCGCTTTTGCTACACACATCGCCTTATCTCCCTACGTTGGGATTGAGGTTAGATGAAAAATCAATGTTAGGTAATCTTGCTGTTTTATGAAGGTCACCTTGGAAAAAGTAAAGGTACTTTGAGACCGTTGACAGCCGCTTGTTTATAATATTTAACCTGATCCTTGATTTTGCGCTGAACCACAACCCCCAGAATCTTCCACTCCAGCTTCTCCAGGGTGATATCCGGGTAGATCATACTGTTCTCAGCAACAAGGCGTACCCCCTCTTTATCCCTTACATATTTACGAAACCAGCGTACCCCTTCTACCTCGGCAAAAACGTAGGCACCATTATAGGCATTATCGGTCGGGTGAATAATAACCCCACACTGATCAGGGAACTCCGGCTCCATGCTGTCGCCATCTACCTGTACGGAATAGTCATTGCTCATGTAAGTGATGGGTGTCCTGGTCTTCCT
>JBEVXT010000212.1:0-1489 GCA_040505955.1 Sedimenticola sp.
CAGCGAATCACAGATTATCAGCATCCTCAAAGAGGCTGAAAGCGGCATACCCGTTGCCGAACTCTGCCGGAAGCACGGTATGAGTGATGCCACTTTTTACAACTGGCGCTCCAAATACGGCGGCATGGACGTCTCCATGATGAAGCGTATGAAAGAACTTGAAGAAGAGAATCGACGCCTGAAAAAGATGTATGCCGAAGAGCGGTTGAAGGCCGAGATTGTCCAGGAAGCCCTCGAAAAAAAGTGGTGAAGCCATCTCGACGCAAAGAGATGGCCAAACGTGCGGTAGAAGAACGCCACACCTCTATCCGCCTGGCTTGCCAGGCATTCGGTGTCAGCGAAACCTGTTACCGCTATCAAGCTAAGCTGTCCTGTGAGAATGCACATATTGCAGATTGGCTGCTACGCCTGACAACAACCAACCGAACCTGGGGGTTTGGCCTCTGCTTTCTGTATCTACGCAATGTGAAAGGCTACAGCTACAATCACAAGCGCGTATACCGGATATACCGGGAGCTGGAGTTGAATCTACGGATTAAGCCCAGGCGGCGCCTCAAGCGGGATAAGCCGGATGAACTGGCAGTCCCCAGGCAGATCAATGATATGTGGTCGATGGACTTCATGCATGACCGGCTAAATGATGGTCGCAGCTTCCGCACTTTCAATGTAATCGATGACTATAATCGTGAAGGGCTGGGCATCGAAGTAGATTTATCACTACCAGCGCTTCGAGTGATTCGTTCACTGGAAAGAATCATAGAGTGGAGAGGGAAGCCCAGGGCAATACGTTGTGACAATGGCCCTGAATACATCAGTCATCAGCTTGTGGAATGGGCTGCTAAAAGGAGAATTGCCCTCCATTACATTCAACCAGGAAATCCTCAGCAGAACGCTTATGTGGAGCGATTCAATCGCACTGTGAGACATGAATGGCTGGATCAACATCTATTCGAATCCATCACTCATGCACAGGATACTGCTACTCAATGGCTATGGCGTTACAATAATGAAAGACCCCATATGGCGCTGGGAGGAATAACCCCAGCACAGAAGCTGGCTCAGGCCGCGTAACTGCTATTTATGAGCGCCACTATAAATGGGTGGATTACCGTAGCGGTAAAACGCGTCCCGTGAAAGCCCCATCATTTTGCAGGCTTGTGAGACATTACCGAGCTCTTCAGCCAGATTCAGTAAGCCAATTTTGTGTTTAATGATTCGTTCGTTACTATTGATCATGAGGGTTACCTCTTTGTGTTTTGATTGAAAGTTCGCACTTCCATCAAAACTGGTAACCCTCCCTTTTTCAAGTGAAGTGTCAGATCAAGTCTGAACTACTACATATAAAATGTCTGAATATCATATTGCTTAGTGGAACTTTGAGAACCTATTCGATACCGTGCGCTCTTCTCACCGGCCAGTCTTTGGCTTTAGACTATTCTGTTAGTTACATTCCCCTTTAGTAGTCCTCTGTTAATGTTATCTACTATTT
>JBEVXT010000212.1:1499-3292 GCA_040505955.1 Sedimenticola sp.
GATGGTGAACTGTGCTTCGGCGGTCATTGCCCCGATATGCGGGGTGCCAATCATATTATCGAGATCTAATAGCCTAGAATATTCACCCTCTTTGGAAAAAACATCCGACGCAGCTCCTTTAATTTCGGATGATTTAATCGCCTGCAGCAGGTCTAATTCATTGACAACACCGCCTCTTGCCATATTAATTAGATATGCAGAAGATTTCATCCGCCTAAATTGTTCCTTCTCGAATAGGTTGCTAGTCGCTTTAGCCAGAGGGCAATGAAGACTGATGTAGTCTGATTGTTCCAGTAAATTATTAAATCCAGTCAGGGTGACACCTTCTTTTTCCTCGTCTCTGCATCTTTCTTCAGAATAATGAGCGACATTGGCCAACACTCGCATGTCGAACGCCCGAGCTCTAATCGCCACCTGTTTTCCAATTTTCCCCAACCCAACAATACCTAAGGTTTTCTGATGAAGTTCGGTTCCAACTAGGTCTTCCTTCATCCATTGATTATTCCTAAGCTGTCGGTCTGCTAATGGGATATGCCTCGCCAATGAGAGAATCAAGCCCATTGTATGTTCAGCCACACTGATAACACTTGTATCAGGGACATTAAACACCATTATCCTTTTTTCGGCGGCCACATCCAAATCTATATTGTCGACGCCATTACCTGCTCTAGCGATGATCTTCAATCGCTGCCCTGCTTGAATGAGCTGAGCCGGTAGTTGTATGCCACTTCTCAAAACAACGACTGATGCATCCTTAATCAAATCGTACAATTCATTAGTCGGTGGTTGGTGTTGATAATGAACATCATAGGTCTTTCGAAGTTCCTTAATAGCGTATTCATGAATCGGATCAACGATCAGTATCCTTTCCCTTGATTGTTTCACATTTCTAATTTTACACTGAGGTTCACTAATCTTGTTCATGTATTTCCGCCATAAAAAAAGGCAAAAGCCAGCACCATAGTCACACAGCCAAAAACAATAAAAACCAGTCCAGAGATACGAGCAATCCAGAGCCGAAAATCAATACCACTGATAACATTCTTTAACGTGGACGCCAATGCAGCATATCCAAAATGAATGCTGCTCACTACAATGATAATGACCGTGAATAGGACAGCAAACTGCTGAGGCAAAGATGTTTCTGGATTGATGAAAGCAGGAAACACGGAGGCGAGAAACAAAATCGACTTTGGATTGGAAGCGCTAACCATAAAGGCTTCCCAAAAGCGTGCTATGCCAATTTTTGTTTTCTCATATTCCTGCCATCTTTCTTCAGTGGAACCATTTATTGTGACAATACGAAATGTCATAATTCCAATATATAGAAGATACATCCCTCCTAATAATTTCAGACTGTTAAACAGAATTGGGGAAGCCTGTAAGATTGCACCCACACCAAAGGCTGCGAGAAATGCAATGCACAACAGACAAAACAGATTGCCAAATATGGTGGGGAAAACCTTACGAACACCAAATTGAATACTGTGATTGATAACAAGCATCACATTTGGCCCCGGCGACAAAGACGCCACCATAATAATGCTTGCAAACAACAGTATGGTATCGATTGGTAGAATCACGTTTTACCCCCTCCTTCGTACCTGATGATAATGTTTATATCGCATCCTACAGCCCGAAATGCCGAAGCCCTTCCTGCTCATCAATACCGAACATAACATTCATATTCTGCAGAGCAGAACCGGCGGCACCCTTAACAAGATTGTCCGTCACCGAAATAAAGGGGACGCATCTATTTTTATTCATTTTTAGGCCTCCCTCTTCCTCGTCTT
>JBEVXT010000213.1:0-12026 GCA_040505955.1 Sedimenticola sp.
ATGTTAGTGCTTTTATTCAATAAGTATATACATTTTGTATACACAACATAGTGATTTACCACTAGAAACAACGTTAGGCAATGAAAAAAACGCCCGGCGTCAGGATTGAACCTGTGACCCTAACGACGACACCCCATCCCCAACATAAATGCAACCATACTTAGTTGTTTATCATGTCCTGGGTAGTTGCAAAAGTTAATTTAGTGTGACGGGTCTTAGTCGTGAGTCCCTGTTTGAGAAATAAAACACCAGTATGTAAATAAAACATGCAATAACATACTAAATTTGGATGTATTTCGTTCGCGCGTTACTAGTGCAAATTTTATTTTGTTAATTAGCATTACTACGGTAGATAACTGAGATAGTACTCCCTCCTTAATGTATTTAACTCATAAAATTACAATCAAACTTCAACTTAGGGTAAGTCTTGTTTAATTTTTACATTTCAAGGAATCCCTAAAGAGTTATGTAACCAATTAAATAAAATGTCACCAATTTGGCATTTTCAGTTAGCTTCCATCGGTAAATCATGTTGTTGTGTATACAAGATGTATATACTGATTGAATAAACAAATATGACAAAAAAGTCAGGCGATCCTTGAAAATCGCTGAACACAACTACCAGACAAATACGTCACAAACAAGGTTTTATTCCGTTTGTTCATTTGTGTCACAGACTGCGATAAAAGAGTCACAGTAAATGACACCTAGCACCGGCTTAAGTGCAACTCAACATAAAAAGTGACACATCAACACAAAAATTGAAAACGTGCACTACTGCCAGAATGACCAACAAGGATCGGAAAATAATAACTTTATAAATATTTATTTTTTTGCTATATTTTCCTATATACCGTGCGCAAGCCCCTTTAAGGGGTGTAAATTATATTAAGCATACCATTATACAACCGGCGCATGATTTTCGCAGGGTATGATTTCCCGTCGGTCCATCCGGCCCACACCTTTTCACCAACAGCAAAAGTCTGTAAATCAAACATAATAAGTATGTCAATATGACTGCAAATGCTTCCAGTATATGTTGTATTATGCTCTGGACACAAAAAGAATGTGTGAAAAACAAAGAGGGGGGGGGGGACTCCAAGATTCCTGATGAGGCGGCTGTCTTTCTTGCGTGCAGCACACATTTATGTTGTGTGTACATATGTTTGCAGTTTTATGTAGAAATTCCAGGCGGTATACAAGTTATGCTAAGGACACACAAGTGTATGCGCTGATGTGAATACATCAAACCCACAGAATCCCCAAGCTTTCCCCAAATATGTAATACAACTATTCAGTCGACAAACTCACAAATGAGTGTTGAACACGGCACATCGTCTCATCATGGCAAACATTTGTGCCACATAATTTTAAAATCCATCCATCGGTTTAGAAGATATAGACCGGAAACGAAACCAACAGACTGACCGACAGACAAGCTGACTCCTATATACCCCCCTAAACTTTGTTTGTGGGGGTATAATAATTATTAATAAATATATAGCATGTATAGTATACAGATCTATAGCGATCAAGAACCTGTTTTAAACTTTGTGGAAATGATACAGTATTTGATACCTATTTATTTTAGAAAATAATTTTTTTAGGCATGAACGAGGGACAGTACTTATTAATCCATGACCCAGGGTCAACTTAAAAATCAGCGATTCTGAACACAATAATGCATGAGTATGGAATAGTACCCACATATGTGGTAATCTGCTTATCAGTGATTAGTTCCTTATGTCCAGGCACATATTGTGACCAAATATTATTGAAATCCATCTAGCGGTTATTACATGACTAGATGGCCGCGGCCCGCATGTCGCGCCCTACGAGGGCTGGACACGATAAACATGTACATGAAGTTACATGGCAATCTAAGTGAGTGCAGAGATATAAGGCAATCAAAAACTTTAACACATTTTTAGCAAAACTTTAACGCAAAATTCTAAGTTATTTGACCTTGACATTGGGTGTGGGGGCCGCATAGGTGTGGTGCACAAGGAAAATATGGATGATGCTAAACATGTATATGAAGTTACATGGCAATCCATCAAGTGAGTGCAGAGATATAAGGCAGTCAAAAACTTTAACGCAGATTTAGCAAAAACTTTAACGTAAATTTCAAAGTAAATTGACCTTGACCTTGGGCATTCGGGCAGCATGGGTGTACCATAGGATGAATATTTGGAGGATGGTAAACATGTATACAAAGTTTCAAGTCAATGGGTGTAGCGGTGGTGGAGATATAGTATACTTAAAAACTTTAACGCAAATTTTTAATAAACTTTAACGTAAATTTCTAAGTAAATTGACCTTGACCTTGGGCATTCGGGCAGCATGGGCGTACTGTAGGATGAATATATGGAGGATGGTAAACATGTATATGAAGTTTCAAGTCAATGGGTGAAGCGGTGGTGGAGTTATAGTATACTTAAAAACTTTTAACGCAAATTTAAAAAAAACTTTAACGTAAATTTCTAAGTAAATTGACCTTGACCTTGGGCATTCGGGCAGCATGGGCGTACCGTAGGATGAATATTTGGAGGATGGTAAACATGTATATGAAGTTTCAAGTCAATGGGTGAAGCGGTGGTGGAGATATAGTATACTTAAAAACTTTAACGTAAACCCGGACACACGTACGGACGCACGCACGCCAAAGCGCCGACTATATCGCGCTGTCCGCAAGCGGGCGCGACAAAAATGGAGCTACGGTTAAAAGTTGAAAGTTGTGTGGTTTAACGTCCCAGCAACAGCCAGGGTCATATAGAGACGGGACCTCGGTTTCAAGTCTCATCCGAAAGACAAGTGGGATGGAAATACTATGAAAGTATTTTTGTCATACCTGGGCCGGTTTCGAACCTACGACCTCAGACATGGCAGTCTAACGCTTTACCGCTAGACTATCAACCATTCCTAGGAGCTACGGTAAACCAAGATGCTTAAACGATCTGCTGAGCGAAGAATTGACTAAGTTGGTGACCTTGACCTTGGGCATAGGGACCTGGGGTGTATGTGTGACAATACATAATCATTATGTCCAGGCACACATTGTGGCCAAATATTATTGAAATCCATCAAGTGGTTGCAAAGTTATAGCAAAAACAAATGTTTCTAACACACGCAAGTACGTACATCATGTACCTGGACTTATGCTATCCCATCCTGCCTATCGGCAAGGTGATAATAACATAACTTTAATTAAGTAACATACCCACTTCCAAGAATTTGGTCACAAACGCCTCTCTTGACCCAAGTTTGTCACTAAACTGTTTGCTGATGGAATTCTTGGGCTTGAAGCTTCGCATGTCCAGTGTTCTCTTGGCGCCATCCACAAATGTAACCTGTTGAAAAATAAATCACCATGCACAACGATAATACATGTAGGTAGCCACATTCTTTAACCTGTATTCATGAAGGTTTGCCAAAACTTTAACACAATTTTACAAGTAATCTGACCTTGACCTTGGGCATATTGGCCACATGTGTCGGCTATCGACTGAAAATATGGATGGTACTAAATATACAGGAATATGAACATGCTCTAGATGTGACAAGAATGTGGCGGGGAACCGCGTCATGTCTCAGGGATTTCCCGAACCGGGTTTTCTGCATCACCAATGCAATTCAGGGTTCAAGCTAGCCCTTGAAAATAGGGAGAAGTTTTCTCTAAAAAATTGCTAGCTTGAACCCTGCAGAGGGACGACCGGACGGAAATGCGAAGAAAAATATATATACCCCTCGACATACTTTGTATGCCGGGGGTATAATGATGGAGTAAAAGTACTCAATGTCCAATTCCTTATCTTGAGGCGAGCCCTGGATTATCTGGATTTGGTTGCTGTATTACATGTAACATAGAGATTGGACAATGTACCAGTCAAGGCTGTATTGTAATATCAATGCGACAACAACGGCAAAAATAACTAGATATACCCCCGCGTCAGCCCTGACCAAGTTTTCAAATTCCATGACCTTGACCTTGAAGTTAGGTAGGGTAGAAAATTATTTTCGCACAATAATGTGTGAAGATGTTACAAATGCATGTGTGAAATATGAAGACACTGTGTGAAAAGTCCTAGACCTTGACCTTAGGGTTATAGGGGGTGAAAAATGGTAATGGTGTGTGATGATCATGATGATGTTACAAATGCAAGTCTGAAATATGAAGACATTTGCTGTAAGGAAACAGAAAATATAATAAATTTACCCGACTTTAAATTTTCGGTTGGCCAAGTTTTCTAAGTCCATGTCCATGACCTTGGGGTTAGCAGGGGTGAAACATTCTTCACACAATGATGCATGATGATATTACAAACGCATATATAAGAAGACATTCAGTGAAAGGAAACAGAAAATATAATAAATTTATCTGACTTTAAGTTTTCGGTAGACCAAGTTTTCTAAGTCCATCACCCTACAATAACGGAATGAACAAAAGAATTTACACTGTTACCTATTGTTCCTAACCCTAATGACGGACGATCTCACTCCAGTATACCCCCCCCCCCCCCCCCCGGTCGGGGCAAAACAAACCCAAGACAAAACGAACCCCAAAAAAAAAAAACAAAACGTACCCACTCTCGGGTCAAAACGTACCCACCTAGGAGTCAAAACGTACCCACCTAGGAGTCAAAACGTACCCACCTAGGAGTCAAAACGTACCCACCTAGGAGTCTAAAATGGATGCCTTTTGACCCGGGAAGTGAAAACATACCAACCTACGAGTCAAAACGTACCCACTATGTAAAGTCAAAACGTACCCGTTTCCATTCTGGAATGGGTGTATTTTGACTTTACTTTTTGTAAGAATTTTGTTTTTGTAAAAAAAAAAAACTTAATGTAAATATAATAGACCCAATACGAGTTTGTTTTTACTTCCTAAGTGATATATGTTTTGACTTCTAAAATCGGTTTGTAATTTGATATATTCTATTAGATCTAGTTAGTGCAGTGTAAGCAGTAAACGCTCAGTCCTCTATATACCATTACATAACAGATTAAAACAAAATAAACAATGTATTTTTTTTTAAATATTTTACAAAAAGTAATGTCAAATGTTCTAAAAAAAGTACAATAAAGACTTATATCATCTCAGATAAAAATTGTTATTTATACTTTTATATAGATTTGTGAAGAACGTACAAACTAGCTTCCAACAGTTAGTTCGCACTTTCCACACTGATCTATACCCGATCGGTTTCGGGCAATGGATTTGAATTTAACGATTGGAATGCGTTATTCACACCTGTTGTCAACCCGGCTTGAGTATATGATTGTTTGGCATATCTGACAAACAACCAATTAACTTAATGGTTTGACACTCATTCCAGAATAAATGTGAGCATGAATATGGCAATTAACTTATTTATTTATTTCATGCTATTATACCTGAGAGTTTATTAAATAATATTAATAATTAGATATTTAGACAAGTAATAAATATACAGATACATGTACAAATGAGCAAAGAACGAAATAAAACATAAAACATTTCATATATATCATATTTATTTAATGTCATATTCTCAACAAAACAAGACTAGATGGGTCGGTAAAACCGACAAATGTTCCCTGTGATAGTAAGAAAAAAACTTTGACGCATATGCCGTCCTTGATCTTGACCTTTGGCATGGCTGTCAGTGAATGCCCCCACTGGCAGCCTGGACACAGAGCTAAACGCATGAGAACTGTGCACACAAGTAGTGGTCGGAAATGAGACATATGGACATGGGTAACGCTACATGCGTCCATACCATTCATATTCAGTAACGGGGACATAAATAATGTTATTTTTCCTTATCATGCTTATTGAATCACATCTCCATATTTTTCTGAAAACAGTTTTGAAATTTAGCAATTATTTGCATAAATGAATCAGAAGTTGGCGAAAATTTCAGAGCAAATGAAAAATTAAATTCGAACTTTCGACATCAATTAGAGTAATTTATCATTCATAAAAAGTGAAAAATATTTTATCAATTAATTTATCATTCATAAAAAGTGAAAAATATTTTATAATTAAAGTGAATGTTCAATTCTCATGTGGGTACATCTTGATTTTCTGATCGGGTACGTTTTGACTTCAAGGTGGGTACGTTTTGACTCATAGCCTACATGTAGGTGGGTACGTTTTGACTTTTTTGTATGGGTACGTTTTGAATTGGGTACGTTTTGACCCTAACTCCCCCCCACAACTCGATGCGGGGGGTATAATAATTATTAATAAATGCATACAGATATATAGCGATCAAGAACATTTTTTTAAACTTGGTGGAAATGACACAGTATTTGATACCTATTTATTTTAGAAAATAAAACATTTTGGCATCAAATGAGGGACAGTACTTTCTGTTGACCAAGTTTTCTAAGTCCATGACCTTGAATATTTTTTACACTGGGCCGTTTTGACCAATTTTATGGGGGCCTTTTCACCAACTGAGACCGTTTTGGACTGGGGCCGTTTTGGCCTGGGGCCGTTTTGACTGTAATTCCGAGCTAGATTACGAGGGCGGAGGTGACCAAAATGAGATTGTATGACTACGAGATGGACGGAACATATTAATGTTACTCAAAACGTTTAGTGTGCTCGTTTATACTGACCTAATACCTATTTATCTCTCATTTAAAAATAATTGATATAAACAATACTCAAACTGTCGAAATCATTCTTCCCGGCTGTTTACCAAAACGAGGCTATCGTGTCTATTAGCACGACGATACACATTCATCAATACGGTACATAATTATTACCGGACAATCAAAACAGGAGACAAGATAAATGTATATAGCTAAGAGATAGAGATACTGCTTGTGTAAATTCGTATTCTATGGTTTGAATAAAACATGCAACCTCTAATACCCCCTCTAATATAGTACGTTGGTACATTGTTAATGAAATGTTACCTTTTATCTTGTCTACTGCAACGTTCCCTTTCGGTGATTATGTACAGGATTGTATTTTATTTCTCATATATACATATACATCATGTACATGTAAGGGTGTACATTCATTCCGGACCACCGGCTTTCCGGACCACGCATCCGGACCAGCTATCCGGACCATGTTTAAAATGTTGAAAGTCGATCCGGTGCATGTTTATAGTCAATCCGGACCATGTTTAAAGTCGATCCGGACCATGTTTAAAATGTTGAAAGTCGATCCGGACCATGTTTAAAGTCGATATATCTTACTTCTTTAATTGATAATCAAACAATCTGGTCAACTGTCAATTGCTGACACGCGTATATCGAGACCATACAATTAAAGGCACGTGCGATATATCTTGCGTCTTTAATTGATAAGCAAACAATCCGGTCAACAGTCAATTGCTGACGCACGTATATCGAGAGGCAATTAACATTATGGAATCAAATCTTTGAAATGATACGGATCAAATATTTTGTAACATATATATGATCCGGATCCAATAGTAAATATGGTCCGGATTGACTATTGTTGATATATATATCTTCATGGTCCGGATCGAATCTAAACATGGTCCGGATCGAATCTTCATGTGGTCCGGATCGACTCTACACATGGTCCGGATTGACTGGTCCGGAAAGCCGATGGTCCGGATTGAATGTAATTCCATGTAAGTTACATACAAATACTGCTTGTATTGAGATCAGATATTGTCACAATGTGTCTTAATCAATATTTGTGTCAACACTAATTTAATAAATCACTAGAGCTTGTATGCAAACGACGCGTTCTTTTCTTCTTTTTTTTTGTATATAAACTACAAAATAGAGAGAAGTATTGATATAATATAATTATGTTTCTGGTCTGTCCCTGAAAAAAAAAGATGCATATATATTACCTTCAATTTTCCTTTCTCCCCAGAGGCCTTCAGCTTTTCCACGGCTACGGACTGCGTCATAGTGGATACATCAACGACACAAACGGACGATTCTTCTCTAGCAAAGTACCACGACATAATTATGTGAAAGCTGTTAAAAGTACCAAATTGATTATCAAAGTAATAATAAAACCGAATTGCGAAGTGTTGTTATCAATAGTAAAACAATGCTCTGTAGCAATGTACAACACAGGTGGTTTGAAAAACTTATCCAGGTGTGACAAATCCCTTTCGCGATTGACAACCAATCGGGGACCGGTTTAAAGGATTATCGCTCCGCCCATTAAACACGCCACACATTGTCCTTCTGGCTGGAGATAATTGACCCCTCCCCCTGACTATTACGAAACAACGAATATTGTCAATTTAAATTCATTTTTCCTATTATTTATTTTATGAAAATCATTTCAAACGTTGGTCGCCAAATATTAAATACGTCCAGCATTGTCAACGTCCACACATACACATAGACGCAGATAACCTAGCTTTCGTGGGGTGCTTCTTTGTGCAGATGTCAATAAGTATCAATATGTTGACTTTCATTAATGCACCTGCTTAGAGATGTAATATACTATATACTGCTTTAACACAAACAAACTATTATATTCTACCTTTACTCCGTCTTTATTTTAGCACTTTGCATCGATGCACTACCTTAATTAAAGCAACAACAGATTGATCATGTAAAACGACCCTGATCGCATATCCGTATGTGACCGAAAAATATTTGCTTTAACAATATTTTATTCACGTTTGAAACATGTGTACAAACAAACACAGGATAACACATCGGCATAACTATTTCAAATTGTGAAATAGGATTCAGGAAAAAAAAAGCTGAAGGAGCTTGTAAACACTGCCTCCTAGTATATATAATTCAGATGAAATTGATACTGTGCAATCTGTAAAGTTTGGTATTTAATTACAGTATTATACTATATTAATGTACTAAACATAAACTATTTGGTTGTTGTAAGTATAAATGTGCTTAAATGTGTGAAGAAAAGATAATACACACAGGAAAAAACATGTGAGAGCGAGAGAAAATAAGTATTTGGAAAATGTAGGGCTTTCTCCATAAATGTTGTAGAAAATTGGCCACATGATTTCAGAACAAATGCTCTGAAATTGTTGCCAAATTTCGATGATTTTCGGAATTTAGGTGTGTTTTTTGAATAATGTACTAGTATTCAAAAATTACGGAGATGCGATAAGACAAGTTTACTAAATCTATGTTAAGTAATATATACAACATATTGGACACGACATGTATACAGGTACGGTGCTTTTTGTGAAAGAATAATCCCTACCGGTGATGTTCTATATTCAAAAAGCAATTTTCAGATATGTTTTTCTTCAGTTTTACAAATTATTTGGCGCCTTTTTTTTATTTCAACTAAACATATGCATATTGCAAATTATGTTGTGAGACCAATTAAAACAAAAACAAATGTTAATAATATACAACGTGTATAGTGGACAAGAGTGGTCCTTTTTGGGAAATAAATTTCCTTTCCGGAACTGTTCTCTAATACATACTGCAATTATCAAGAAGCTATCAAGCAGTGTATGCTATATAGGATCAGAGGGGCAGTATAATTTTGCTGGTGTAAATCCGTAAACCAGCCGCAAACCCCGCTTTCCCCAAAACTGTGTTTGCAAAGTTTAATTTTATGGCATGTCCGAATTAACAAGATAAGCTGACACCTGTGAAGACACCGCCGTACCTTCCAAACCAATTTCAATCACGCTTTTTCAAAACATCAATGAATAATACTGTTTCTAGAAACGGGAACGATCTGTAATGTTCACCCATTGGAAAACGTACATGTTAGCATTGACAACCAGCGTAGACCATTTATACTAAAATAATTGTTGATGCTATACACCATTTGTAATTCGCCACGATTTTGTCCGTATCACAAATATTTTTTTCAACTTACGACTTAATTTGCAGAAAATATTGAAACTAAATGCTGAAACTAAACTTTTTACCTGAAATTTAAACGTTTCCCAGTTCAAGTGAAACACTATGATTTGTTTCCGTTTATTTATTGTTCATCTTTTTAACAATCGCAACAATTAACAGCTACCAATCATGACATAGATCATGTAATCCGGGAAAATGTACGTACAATACGAAAATGATGTCAAATGTTGGCGACAACGTTTCAAATAATAAATACGTCCATACTTTTCAACGTGCACATATTGATCTATAAACGCCGAGGAGAGAGAGAGAGAGAGAGAGAGAGAGAGAGAGAGAGAGAGAGAGAATTGGAAAATATGATTTTTTTCGTAAATGATGTAGAAAGTTGGCCAACATTTCAGAGCAAATGCTTTGAAATTTTCGCCAGTTTTCGATGATCTTCGGTAAATATGCGAATTTTGTTTTCATTTCATTTCTGACAAAATACGGAGATACGATAAGGATGGTTTACTATATCTATTTAAAGTAATGTATATACACTTAGTCAAATAGTCACGGTAACCAGGCATACTCCAGTGACATGTCACTATTCAATGTACAATTATCGTTCGTGGAGATATAACATAAACAAATCAAAGTATTGCAAGAACCGAACGACATATTATTCGTTCGCGGATTTTTTAAATTTCTCACCATATATATTGCATGGTTAATGGAGAAATAAGAATAATAACGTTTAATGAGACTAATTTAATTATCTTGTTCGTGGAGAAATAAGAAGAACAATATTTTTGTTGCAATAATACGTGTCAATGTGAATACTGTTGTTCGTGGAGAAATAATATAAATATTTATGAGGATATTGTATTTATCGTTCGTGAAGAAATATAAAACAACATATATTTTTTCTTGAAACTATTGCAAGAACCTAACAATATGCTATATTGTATTTGTTTATATAGGGACAAAACATGAGATATAAGATAAACACTGTTGAACAGTTGGACTTGGTATTTTATTCTTTCGTTGAGAAATAAGAAAAATACTACATTGCAAGAACATAATATTATTATCTATACATGGTTTGCAATTATCATCAATATAAGTCTACAGATAATATGCACGCGGGCGTATTTAGACTATATATTTCTGCATTCTGATTTTTTTTCTTCAAATTTGCAGTTCTTTAGAATCGTCTCACGGAGTTCCATGCATCAAATTAGCAAAGCATACAGTTACTAGTTAACCCGGCACCAACACAAGAACGGAGGACGGTTTTCTCGTGTTATCGTATGTTTTCTTATGGCGATGCCGCGTTTGACCCGTGTTGATTTTTGAGGACATCGAGCGAGAGTGTACCCATATCAGAACCGTGAGAAAGCAAGTCACGTGATTTAGGGTAAGTCATGTATTTTGCACTAATATTGGCAAAAGGAACATTTCCACGCTTGTCCAAATTTCTACCAGCTTAGAGCCAAATGTGTCTGAGCATATATGCAGTGTGATCAGTCTCAACCACGTACTCAATTCATTCACGGTCAGTAAAACATTAATAATAATCTAGATGCGAACATTATATAAACTGACATCATTATGTATCGCTCACCCTGACTTCTTTTGCATGCATTGGTCACAATGTGCATTATATCAAAAGCGGTCCAACGTGTGGATAAAATTGGGGTCTTCAAGGTAAACCACATTAGCCACAAGCTTCAGCAGCCATGGCGGACATACCTTTCTGTATTCTGCTATTGGTACTTTCTATGGTAGCGATTTCTGTCAGCATATACCCAAATGAAACCGTAAGTTATTATTATTTAACATTAGTGTCAGAGTATTTCTATAGAAATACCCCGTTAATTATAGCATTATATGTAGATTCTACTTTCAGATAATTAATATATTCTGGTCAACACATCTATTTGTAGGGACTATATAATCCCTACAATTTGTTGTAACAGATTTGAAGGTTGTTTTTTTTATTACGCAGAACATAATACATATTACAAGAGACTTATACAAAATTAATTCCTTGACATTACCAGGGGCGGATCCAGAATTTCATGGTACCTAGTAATTGATGATGATATTTACGGCTCGGAAATGTCATATACTCTCATATATCGGGTGAGTCAGAAAAAACGTCCCCAGATTTAATGTTCTGTAACTTAAAAACTTGTGGCAGAATTTAACATTTTATTTTCCACATCTCATATCATGCCTAT
>JBEVXT010000214.1:0-3587 GCA_040505955.1 Sedimenticola sp.
GGCCTGATAACGATAATGCGGCAGAGCCAACCCCAGAGTTCGAGTATGATCAGATGGTGAGTTGGTAGCCCGCCAAATCCAGGCTCGATCCCATCATGCAGAAGCAAAAACGGCAGGTCACCTTGGGGCCTGCAGGGTTCCCCTTGTGCTGCCCATCCCTGTCAGCCGGATTTGAGGCTTCCAGACTCGAATTTTGGTCTCCAAACGGCCTCTTCCGGCGCGTTTACGGCATGACTCCCGCCACGATTCGGTTTCTCAGGGCACGAATTTCCATTTTTATGACGTGGAAATCGATTGACTTTGTGGGTTGAAATTCCTATTCTTGCAGATATGCTCGGATGTGGGTGTGGGTGTGGGTGTGGGTGTGGAAAAAATGTCAGGTGTAGTGGCAAGAGACCATGTCCATGTACTGGTATCGATACCACCCCAAGTGTCAGTTAGTAAATTGGTTCAAAAGCTGAAGGGCAAGTCATCCTATAAGCTGCAACGAGAGTTTGGTTCGCTGCGTAAGCAGTATTGGGGGCAAAGGATGTGGGCGCGAGGATATTTTGCCTGCAGCACAGGGAATATCACGGATGAGATGATCAAAGACTACATAGAAAACCATGCAGAGCGAGAAGATGAGTTTCGTGTTGAGTAGGACTTCCAGTCGTCCCCTTCAGCTGCCTTGGGGTAGTTGGCTTGTAGCTGGCTTTAGCCTGAACGGCACTTACAGTGCCTAATTCAAGCCACCGACTTCAGCCGGTGATCCGTTAACTTAATAGGATAAGGAGGGTACATTCATGAAGAGACTGCTTTCTGCACTGCTATTGTCACTCATAGTACTACTGGTCGGCTGTGCGCCAACAATAGGAAACAGAGAGAGCGTATCTAGCGTGACCTTTGAGGTAGGTAAAACCAGTAAGAGCACTGTTGCTGAGACACTGGGTCTGCCGGCAGATATCAGCCGTTCTGAAGCCCTGGCCAGAGAATACTGGGCCTACCAGGATGAGACCACATTAACGGGTGTCATTTATGCCTTGCCCACGGGAGGCGGCACTGTAACTACTTATCACGCTTCAACAGGTGAGAGTGGTGCATACAAATTCGAAAATGCTGCGGTAGTGTATGTATTTGATAAGGACGGTATCCTAATCGATGTACGCAAACCCGAGAAAAAGAAATTATAGGACATTAGGTTATGCTGAAAAAGATTTTGATGATAACACTTGTTTTAGGCCTTTCCGGGTGTGCGAGTGTGCCGAAGGAAACCCTGGAGCAAAGTTCTGCAGATGAGATGCGTGCTAACGATATTGTGGTTGCCTTTTCGTATCCGTCAAAAAAGATAAATTATAGTGAAATGGTTTACAAAGTGCTTTGGAACGAAACCCACACATCAGATGCCAGTTTTAAAGGTATCTGGGATATCGACCGTGATCTCAGTCACCAGTTTTCTCAGCAGTTTCAGAACCAAGGCTTGCGTGCAGTTTCGATTGATGAGGTTCTCAATGGTAACGAATATGAAAAATATTCAGACTTGATGGCCACTAGTATAATTAATGCACAGGAAAGTGAAAAATTTAAGCTTGATGAAAAACTGCGTAGTTCACTTGTTGAAAAAGGGTATGAGTACCTGATTGCGTTGCGCGGACTCATTATTCAAGCACAGGTTTATTCACTGTTCAGTCCCGATCCTTATGTGAATTTGTCCTATAGGATGAGGGTTATCAACCTCAAAAATAATAGTGTCGAATACACTAATGTATTCATGCTACGAACATATCCTGATGTGGTGAAGTCACCGCGTGAAATTGAAGACAACAAATTGGCAATATTACGAGCTGAGCTGTCAAAAAGTATCCGGGCCTCCTTTGGTGGTGGTGGGATCACCGAGTCAATGGGGTTGGTTGCTGTGCCTAAATAATACTTAATACTTACCAGTATCAAAAAACCGGCACCTGTTATCAACGGGGCCGGTTTTTTTTGGGGCATACAGAATGCATGGTATATTCTATAGGGATGTGCCCAAAGAGGCGTTATGCTTCTCTTTTAGCTCGGGCATAAGAACGCGTTCTGTTTTTTTCTTGGCCTGGATTTCCTTGATTGTATGGCGGATTGCCAATGTACGATCAGCTGAAATAGGGTGTGTGCGGAAAAATGAATCTTCATTACTATAGGGGTTTTCCGCCGCCATGCGACGCCAGAAATTATCTAAGCCGGCCAGAGAGTAATCGGCACGGGCCAAAATATAAAGTCCCAGGTAATCTGCTTCACGCTCAAAAGCTTTCGAGAACGAATGCCCACCCATATTGGCGAATAGGCCACTGGTATTAACACCATAAGCGGCAGCAACAATATCGAATACGCTTGCCATACTGGCATTATGAGTTTTTGCCTCGATGTGTTTCATGCTGTTATGTGCTATCTCATGGCATAAAACCAGTGCAATCTCCTCATCTGACTCTGTGAACCGGATCAGCCCGGAAGTGACGGCAATGGCCTGTCCGTCGGCGTAAGCATTGATTGTATTACTCATCTTGAGGTGAATAGGGTAGTTGCAGATCAGTTTTGGGGTGATACTTACTTTGTGCTGCTCACCATTACGTGAGATCTCAAGCCGGATACTCTCTGTGCTTGATTCTGTAACAGCGGTACTGATCAACTGGCTGAAGTCATCTGTTGCTCCAGGACCACCCAGTGCGGCCTTATCATTAATGCTTAATAGGAAATCACCAACTTGTAGACCTGCTGCTGTTGCGGGGGACTCGGGGATCACCAGCGTCACCTTTAAAGCGTGATCGAGTTTTAAAGCGTCTCTGGCAATTTTCTGGTACTTACTAGGCCAGGCATCAATGTTGTCGACACGCATACCAAGGAATCCAGTCTGCCGGTCTTCGCAAAATGGGAGCGCAGCCTGCAAAAGAGGAGTACCTATTTGCTCTAGTCGAACTTGGTAGTCAATCAACCGCTCAATGTGCAATATCTGCTGTGCCCGCTTCTCCTCTGCAGTCAGCTCTTCAGGGATAGGTATCTGCTTGGTGCTTGGGGTACTGCAGCCCATGAGCAGTATGTAGATAGTCAGCAGGGTAAGTTTTGATGGTATGCGTAACTTCATATCCCTCAATCATAGCACTATGATGATCACTCACTGCACTTATATGCTCTTAGTTGTTAAGAGTATCAGAGAAACAGCTCTTCCTCTGATTGGGTGGGTGGAAAAGTAAGTCACCGTATAGCGCGCTGCATCCTTGGTAGGTAACAAAAAAATCAATAAAAAGTGGAGCTTGTAGATTAACACATAAAAAATAAGATGCCCATGAACTAAAGGTCGGAAATAGCCTCTTATAGCGATGCAGTTATGTGGGATTTAACCGGGCTTTGGGTTTCGTCTGACTCTGCCCCCTGTCGCACACACCTCTGCGCTTTCAGTGTTCCGCTTTTTACCTGACAGACACTACTTCAAGGTAAGCGAGCTAGGCCGAAGCGTTGTGGTGGATATCCCACTCCATCAGTGCCTGTTCCCGATCACCCGCGGCGCCTATCCACTCCCAGAAGCAGCCAAAACCCTCTTTGGCATTTTCCAGATGGAATGTCATCTGGTGACTTTT
>JBEVXT010000215.1:0-3729 GCA_040505955.1 Sedimenticola sp.
CTTCAACAGTTTGACCATATAGTGGATGGTATGGGTATTTTACAGTGGCAGTTGTTTGCGAACCGTGGGCATTATGCGACTGTTTCCAGGGAGGAAAGGGCCGTGAGGCCCTGACCTACCCGGTGCTGTACAAAATCGATTACATACGCTAAGATCTGTACATATGTACATAAACGGCGCATCAAATGAATATTACCATTGATACTTCAGCTCTAATTGCTGTCATTGGCAATGAGGAGTCAAAGAGAAAAATCATCGGAATAACAGAGGGTTTTTCACTTTGTTCTCCAATATCGGTTCATTGGGAAATAGGTAATGCATTTTCAGCTATGTTCAAAAGAAGCCAAATAACCATTGACCAAGCAAAATTGGCACTTACTGCATATCAGGGAATCCCAATAAAATTCATTGATGTTCCTCTTGAGCAAACATTAGAGATATCACATGCATTAAATATTTATGCATATGATGCTTATCTAATTCAATGTGCGCAGCAAACAAGTACTTCTTTGCTAACACTAGATAAAGGATTAAAGGTTGCTGCACACAAGATAGGCATCCAATTGGTGGAGTTAGAATGATGAGAGAATATAGTTTTACAGAAGCACGCCAACATTTCGCTTCAATTCTGGAAGAAGCAAAATGTGAAGGCTCAGTATGCATAAAGAAAAGAGATGGAGAGGCTTTTTTTATTACGCCAGCTATCCCAAAAAAGTCACCACTGGATATTGAAGGTGTAAGTCTTGGGATTAGTGCATCTGAAATTGTAGAGGTAATAAGGGAAGGGAGAGAAAGAAAATACAGCTAATCGGGATAGGAAGCTACTCACGTAGTCCCCTCCCATAGCACCGTACATACGGATCCGTATACAGCGCCTGGCCTGTTATTAACAGAGATACTTCACCGGGCAAATCGAATTCATCTCAAGTGTCTATCGGGCCGTTGATAAACCTACGGCAGGGACCAGAGCCCTTAGATATGCTTTAACTTCCTGCGCATCTTACAAAAGGCGGCGGCTGTAACAACAGCATCTTCTCCATTGATCGCTTTGCTAAACTGGCTTAATTCGCTAGTAAAAATTGAGCCCGCCCCCTTTATTCATAGAGAGATCATCCCTTTTACTGATTTGGTTACTCAACCAGCCCTCGGAACATGGCCACTTTTTTGCTATTACCTCGCTTCTCGGCCTGATTCGCCAACTGCATAAGAAGCATGGAATGATCCTCACAGCGAACTCGGCCTTTCAGCAGCGACAGCATTAACTGCTCTGCCTCACGGGAGCAATCTGCACTGATAAGGCGTTTAACAATACGACACATTCCCTGCTTTCTCAGTCGCGGTTTTGGCCGTGCCAGGCGGGTATAATCGCGGTACACCTCCAAAACCAGTCGCTCGGTAGCCGCGTCGTTATCTGTCAATTCAAGGACATGACCACACACCTGATGGAATCCTTCACTCTCCGGATGGAGCTTCGATGCCTGATAGTAGGCAGAGAGTAACTGTCGATTATCTGGTCGTTCGGCAAACAGGGATTTGAGCATTGGCAAAGCACGGCGAAAATTCTGTGCCTCGTAAAAACTAAGTGCACTGCCCAGGCGCTCCTGGAAACGTATTTCTTCCACCTCGTTGTCTACCGCTTTTATGTTGTAAGCGGAGCTGAAATGCCTCAATAGCAACGCAATAAGGGCGCCGGAAAGATAGCCACCCAGGTGTGCGAGATAGTTGATAGTTGATTCGGAGTTAAACCCTATCTGGTACAACTCGTTACCGATCCAGAGGGGCAGTAGAGCAATCGCGGGGAGGCGTACATAATCGAAGTAGACGAATATAAAATAGAAAAAACGCACTTTACGGGTCCAGTAGAGGACGCTGTACATGCCCATCACGCCGGACACCGCACCGGAGGCACCTATTCCCGGAATGAAGCTACCGGCAGATATCCACACATCGAACAGCCCACTCCCCCACCCGACCACCAGATAACTCAGAAGGTAGATCCAGCGTCCCAGCGTCTGCTCCACCAGCAGACCAACAGCTATCAAGAAGAACATGTTGCCAAACAGATGCATGAAGTCGGCATGCAGAAACATATGAGCAATCATGCTTTGCCAATCTGGTTGTGCGGTCTTAAGTCCGTATTCGATAAAAACCACCCTGGCCAACAGCGCTTCATATTGGTCACGCCGGCTCCGCCACTCGGCGTATCCATCGGTGTCAGGTGTAATCACCTGATTAGCAATCAGTGCCGCATAGAATTGACTATCCCGGCGCATCTCGAAGTACCGGTGGTAGGCGTTGCCAATATCCTCTATTCCATCGTCATCAACCGATTCAGCGTCAGCACCGTTAAATTGAACGAATCCGGCATACTCCTGCTCGGCCAGCCCTGAGCTATGGTAATAACTGATCGACTCATCCAGAGCCACCTCCTCACCACCCTGCCAAATAAAGAAACAGAGGCTGTTGAGCAGAACAAGAACCAGTGTAACAACGGGGGGGTTACGCCAGTCGAAGGCGCGGTCAAAAGGGAGGAGGATCATTAAAGATTCCGCACCATTTCAAGGTAGTCTCTCGCCTCGGCACTACGAGGATGGGAGGGGTATCGCCGAACAATGAACTCCAGCAGTTGTTTCGCTAAATCGTCACGACTGAGATCTTCACAGCAGATATGTGCTCCAAGGAGATAGGCATCAACAATTTCGTCACTCTTGGGATAGGTCTTATGGAAACCGTTGAGTAGAGGCATCACCTGTCTGCCCTTATCCATGCCTCTAAGCTCTTTTGCTAACTGAACCACCATGCCGGGCGACTTGAACTGCAGTTCAATATTCCGTTCAGTGCACTCCAGATAGGTGCACGCGGCCACATGCCCCTTATCTGCCGCCAGCAATTTTGGAATATACTGACGTGAGGCGTGTTTTCCTGCAGCGCTCTCCATCTGTTCCATTAACATTAGATTGTGCATGCGTCGATGCAGCTCCAGATTCGTAGGTAAATCCTTAATCAGAGTCTTCAGCTCACTGATCGCCGCCGCCGTGTTTCCCTGATCAAGAAACTGGTCGTACCGGGTCAACAGGTACTCTTCGGCTGGTGATGCCACCGATGCCGGTCTCTTTACACCAAGGGCCTCCGAACCTTGATAGAGGATGTAACCCATCATGTGATACGTGATGATCTGAAAATAGATAATCACCACACTGAATATCAGCTCGACCCAGGCGGCATCACCACGGGACAACACCAACTGCTGGAGATTCATCTCAGCATTACCCAACAGCATCATCAATCCGGTCAGCACCAGATAGAGCCAACGGATACGGATGATCATATCAATCAGCAGCAGTGGATGAATAGCACTCAGCAGGGAGCCTGTTGATGCCAGAACCATGAGAGATGCCGGATAAACAAATAATCCGAAGTAGATAAGAATCAGGCCGACCGTCAGCCCAACACTGCTTATCACCGAGTAGACCAGAGCAGCGAAAAACACCACCATGGCAAACATTTTCAACGGCAGATCGTACTCTTCGACCAGAACCGAGTAACTCAACGGTGGCGGCCTCATATCCCCTTCGGAACTTCGGCGCAATACCTCCACGGAGTATTTGAAGAGAATGGCGTAAAAAACACCTGTCAGTAACGGGTGCAATACAAAAAAGTGACAATATAGCCAAGAAATAGCTGGACTCGTATCTTTGTGATAGGTAACATGCAACCGCATGGCCTGGC
>JBEVXT010000216.1:0-6464 GCA_040505955.1 Sedimenticola sp.
GGGCCATATAAGAAACGCGTGAAGAATAATCACGGCAGATTAATGCCATTTGAAAGCATTGACACATCCCTGTATGAGAAAAAAGCATTTTGTACATGTTTCTTAACTAGTGAGGAACGAATATACATTTGGACATACGTATTGGCGCAAAAACTGTACGTGCAACTTGGAAATAGTGACAATTATATTGTTAATTGGAGTGACTTCCCCCTGACCGGAACTCCAGCGCAAACGGAATTCATTGTGCGTACCACCAAGTCACCTGACGACGATGATCTCCTTTACAAAGTTATCATATATTTCACCACGGGCAAAGTGATGATCCAAGGAAAGGACTTCACGCGATGGTGCTTTGATCAGTTTGACCTAACTAAACAGGAAGTAGACAATCACATGGGCGTGGTTTCCATGAAAATGGGTGCTATTGTAAAAGACGTCGACACCACAGAACTAAAAACGATTTTGACGGAGGAGAAACTGCAGCTACCCTTAGTGAATACTGCTGACATTGACGGTGACCCTACGATTATACATCATGTTGACTCGTGTGTACAAACTGAATCCAGTGCAAAACGCGCAACTCCTACTGGTAATCTCCCGACGTTGGATGAACATGATGAGATACCGATTGATATATTTGTGACCCAGATTGAAACACTGAATAAAAGACTATCTCACTTTGAGTCTAGTCTGGTCAACATTTCCGATGGACTCCTGAAGGCTCATGAAGCCATATCTACAATCGGGACAAGTGTTAAATCCTCCGTTGAAACTTCTATAAAGGCGACAATCCAACGTGTTCTATCTGAAAAGATGAAGGAAATTACGAACACATTAAAACCCACATCACTTTCCTCCGACATAGGAAAAGATAGTGTAATTGAATCACAAAATGAAACAATTTCTAGTCTAAAGAAGTCGGTGACTGAGGCTGAAATGACCAAACAATTACAATATGAAGCAAAAATTTCTAATCTCACACAAACATATGAGAAAACAATAAGTGGACTCAATTCGCGAATTGAAGTTCTTGTTAGAGACAGACACACAGCAGACTCACAAGCTGAAAAGCAAGCGGATGACATTTTGAAACTTGAGCTGGAAATTAATGTCAACAAAGACACTATTCACAGCCTCACTGACAGACTGGAGCATATTCGACTAGACTACGAAGGCGGAACTTGGAACCAAGCTGGTTCCCAGAGGGCTAAATCGCCAACCAGACTGACTACGAGTACGACTGGGGCCACATCTAGGCCTATCTCAACTCCTATAAACAATCAGAGTGCTGAAAATATCGCATACACAGATGGGCATGGTAACCTGACAACGGAATGCGGGCTCGCGCAGGACACCAGAACCCCAAATAGATTTAGCGCGCTTGAAAATGACAGCGTCCAGCAATCTGAATCGGTCGAGTTCCGGGGAAATTCGGAATCCCCGGCAGTCTACAGAGAATCCCGTAAAAGGCCCCACAATTCCACGTATGATGAAGAGACACATGAAGTGATTTTTTTCCATGACTCGATACATAAGCATATAAAATATGAGGAACTTTCAAAACTAAATAAGGAGTCTAATATTAGAATTAGACCTGAACACACCTTATATGCAGATGGCTTACAGGAAAAAATTAATTCTACCAATTTCCAAAAAGTTAAAACAATAATAACCCACGTGGGCACAAATGACATAAAACAAGGGGCAAATATAAATTCGACAACTGATTGTTACTCGCAGGCAGTCACTACAGCCACTGATAAGGGTGCTAGGGTGGTCATTTCGTTACTTACTCCAACTAGGGATGAGAATTTAAACTCAGATATATCATTGTTTAATGAAAACATGAAACGAAAATTTGTTGATAACAACTTGGTCACCATATGTGACAACAAAAATATCAGTGTCCCTATGACATTTAAAATAAGGGAAAGCGACTGTGAAAAAGATGGAATTCATATCAACAAATTCATTGGTACCAGGAAGTTGGCGGCCAATTTAAAGTATGCTTTAAGCAGCTCTTTACACATAAACAGGCCCCAACGTGATCCGCGCCCCAGATCTAGATCTGCCGCTGCATATAATAGGCAGCGGCAGCCTAGGTCGGGTGGCGGCCCTTCATTGGATATAGACGAAATGACCAGCATAGTAACCGCTGCTATCCGGGCTGTTCAACAGAGCAGAGGTGGAACTTGATTTTGAACAATGGTGGTCGCAATTCAATGTTAACAGCTGCTTGATATTTTTTGGACTGAACATTGAATAATACAATGCTCAAACAAAAACTATCAATTAGTTGTTGGAATGTGCACGGCTTGTATGTTCGCCAAGGAGGCAATAGAAGTTGTAAGTTAGCCGAGCCAGATTTTGTGTCGGCATTTGCAGAAAATGATATATTTTGTCTTTTAGAAACAAAGACTTGCGAAAAGGATACAGAACATCTTTCAGTCCAGGACTATTCCTTGATCAAACACGTGTTTAGGCCTAGACATTCTAAGGGCATTTATGGGGGCTTAGCCCTTTATGCACGACCGTCACTTAAAAATGCATTGAAGGTGGTATCCCATTCTTCAGAACACATATGGCTAAAAATTAATCACCATTTCTTTAATTTGGCACGTGATGTGTACATATGCTTTGTTTATATTTCTCCCAAAAACTCAACTTATAGTTTACGTACTAATACAAGTAATAACTTGTTTGATACCTTGGAAACTGATTCATGTAAATACAGCCTGTTAGGTGATATGTTATACATGGGAGACTTTAATTCTCATATTAGCCATAAAGATATGGATTTCATTGAAAATGACAAATTTTTTGACGTTTTACCCAATGCATATCCTGCTGATATTGTGCATAAATTTCGAAATGCGGAAAAAATTTCTGAAAAAACAGATGAATATGGTAAACATGTTCTTGACTTATGCATCTCTACACAATGTAGAATATTGAATGGACGGACACTTGGTGACAGTACCGGTAAATGTACGTCATTTCAGTGGAATGGTCCTGCGACTGTTGATTACTGTATTGTACATACTAACATATTGAAATTTGTCATGTATTTTAAAATTCAACCTCTTTCACATCACTCAGACCACTGTCAAATGTCGTTATGTTTAGGACTAGACTATTCCAGACGGGCCCCTCAGAGATTGCGACCCGCGCCATTGAACATTAAATGGACGGAGGAAAGTGCTCGCCAATACACAGCTGCCATGGTTACGCCTGAAAATGAGAATTACCTTAACAATTTATTTATGTCATTAAGTTCTGAACATGTTACTAATGATATAGATACATATACCCAGCATCTAACAAATTCATATGTTAATAGTGGTAAAATGGCTGGAATTGTTTTCCGTTATTCCAAAAAAGGACAGTTAAAGCGTAAACCTCATAAACTGTGGTATGACACAGATTGTAAGACACTTAAATATACAGTTAAAAGCCTTGCACGTAGACTTTCTAATGATCCATTTAACAAACACTTAAACACTGAGTATTTTAAATACAAAAAGAAGTATAAAAATACTTTACACAAAAAACGGAGAGAATTTAAAAATAAATTAATGACCTCCATGTTAGAGCTTGAATCGCATGATTCCAAATCATTTTGGAATATTATTGACAAATTTAAATCGGATGACGGTGGTCTGAGTGATCGAAGTTCCAACATTGATGCAGAGGATTGGTGCAAACATTTCACTAATCTTATGAACTCTGATAGTGATTCTGAAATACCTCAGGATGTTAGCCGGCCTGTACATGCATTTAGCCTAACACAGATGGATATGCCATTTACACTGAATGAGATTGAGAAGGCTATCAAATCATTGAAAAACAAATCAAGTATGGGTCTAGACTGTGTCAGTAATGCTATGATAAAGTGCTCATCTCCAACTATGATCAAATGCTTATGCCAGTTGTTCAATACCATTTATGACAAAGGATACTTTCCCAAGGAATGGCGCGAAAGCATGATTAAGCCTCTCTTTAAGTCGGGAGATGATTGCAACCCCTCCAACTATAGGGGAATTGCCCTATCTAGCTGCATTAGTAAACTTCTAACTAAACTTGTACATTCAAGACTTGAGACCTTTATTGAGGCAAACAACATTATAAGCAAGAACCAAATTGGATTCAGAAAAGGCCATAGATCGGCTGATCACATTCTCACTATAAAAAACATTGTCGACAGGGCATTTAAGAATAATAAATACATTTATGCCTGTTTTGTAGATCTACGCAAGGCATTTGACACTGTTTGGAGAAAGGCACTTTTTCACAAGCTTACGAGGACTGGAATCAGTCTTAAGGTTATAAATATGGTTCGTAATATATATGAGGATGTGCGGTACTCGGTAAAATTGCCTAATGGTCTAAGTCAAGCTTTTGGTACTAATACTGGTGTTAAACAAGGGTGTATCCTCAGCCCCACATTGTTCAATATTTTTATTGATGACATTCCAGATTTGTTCATTGACCCTCAATGTGACCCAGTTGCGATAGGGGACAAGTTCCTCAATGTACTCATGTATGCCGATGATCTGGTTTTACTTTCCAATTCAAAAGAAGGGCTACAATCCTGTTTGGATAAATTATCATGTTATTGCGACAAATGGAAACTCCAGGTAAACACGGATAAGACACAGGTCATGATATTTAATAAAAGTGGTAAACTTTTAAAAAACAAGTGTTTTAGGTATAATGGGCACCTCTTGAAAGTGACACAGGATTACAAGTATCTTGGTATAACCATGAAACCTTCTGGTATTTTCAACCAAGGAGTTAAAGAGCTTAGCAGTAAAGCTCTCAAAACTGTATTTATGATCAGGCAAAGATTTCATAGCTCTAAAGTCAATGCTGCTATAATTATAAAATTATTTGACATGTGTGTTATTCCTATTTTACTTTATAACTGTGAGGTTTGGAGTCCTTATTTGTTGAAGCTTGGTAAATTGAGTTGCAACTCTGCCGGTACCGCACATCTTCACAAGCAGTTACAGGAATTTATTCCCGAATCGGTACATGTTAAGTTTTGTAAATATCTTATTGGAATTGGTAAATATTCCTCCAACATTGCTGCCCTAGCTGAATTAGGTCGGTATCCGCTGGGCATAAATGCTATTGGTCAATCTTTAAAATACTGGCTCAATTTGCATCACACAAATGATAAAAACATAAGTAACAACGTAGATAGTCACCTGGTTTATACATCATTTAATTATTCTAACGATAATTATAGTTTATTTAGTGATCACATCAAACATTTTCTACAACATATATCTTTTTCACATGTTTGGGAAAATAAAGCTTCCTTTAATGCCACATCATTGGTACAAGCAGTTAAGAAAAAGCTAGTTAACTGTTATGAAGTGTATTTTTTCGATAAAATATCAGAACCAAGTTCCAAACTCAGAAATTACAGCTTATTCAAGACAGATTATGTTATGGAAAATTATATTCTTCTTGATGTGGACAAGATGTACATAAACCAGTTGGCTAGACTACGAGTATCCAACCACTGCCTAGAAATGGAAAAAGGGCGTCATACGAATAAGGCCAAGACAGTTAAGGTCCCTCCAGACAGAAGGTTTTGTAAACTTTGCAATTGTGATTTGGTAGAAGACGAGTTTCATTTTATATGCGAGTGCAACACATATGATACACGTAGAAATGCATTATTCGCAGACTTATCCTCCTTCTTACCTGATTTCTCTGATATGACATCAAGAGATAAATATTACCTCATGATGAATACTAACGATATGGAGATATTAACTCTGCTGGCCTTTTTTGTATATGATTGCTTTGTGATTCGTAAATCGTTTTCAGGATAGTCATTTAATATTATATTCACATGTAGGATTTAATGCATGCTAAAATGTGTAGCTCGGTCAAGCACGAATGGGATGCACATTTATTCATGGATTGGGTCGGACTATATACTCTTGATAATTCAATTATAATGATTAATCGTAAGTTTGATCAAGTTATGGTTTAGTCTGTATTATATCCTGTTGACATACGAAGCACCATTCAATCACATGTATACTGATCAATTGTAAGTTTGATCAACGAATATTATATGTTGCTTAATGTTCATCACTGCCAGTTTTTGACCACTTTATTATACATATAGTCAATATATAGTCAAAATAATTTGATTTACCACCTCGTATCTGAGTTACATGTACATAATTATGATGTTTATAACATAATATTTCAATCTTGGATAGCACAATCCTCTGCATCAATGTTAACCATTCAATTCATGTGGTTTAATACTAATTATTACGTTACATGTAGTTATAATTCCTAATTAGTCAAAATAGTTGTGTACTTGTACATGTCTTTCTATGTTTGTATTTGTCTACATGTATGTTGGCTGTGAATGTCTCAGTATATGGTCATAATTTTGTTCCAATTGCTGATTAAAATTTGATTTGATTTGATTT
>JBEVXT010000217.1:0-16319 GCA_040505955.1 Sedimenticola sp.
GGTCGGATTTTTCCCTATATAAACCTATGTAAAATATGTGTGTTGAAATATCGGTGAATGAGGTCGGCTTTTGAAACCAGATATTTCTGGTCATGTTAATTTTGTATGTACATGTAAATCATATTGCCTATGAAATATTTGTACTTGAGATGTTTTGATTGGCTATCGTTCCTTAGTATAAACTATAAAGAACATAGTAAGAGATGTTGATGATCATATGTACACTATCTGTTAAAGCAGTTACACATATCAAATATTAAGATGACGAGTTGTAGAGAGCAGATGTATTTGGAAGAAGAGACATTACAATCGGCTATTGACACAACTTCAAGTAATATGCAGTACCATGCCGCCATTGTGAAGTGCATTGGAGTGATGTTACTACTTACAGTTTCGATTACACTGCCAGTAATAATCATCGTAACACATGGAATTGGATATACGTCTATATGTCACACCTCAGTATCAAACAGAACTATGCCGGTGAACATGTCTACATGTACTTATGTGAAGCAGTATGATTTAACACATCACACCCGAGCTACAATATGCAGTATCAACCACACAATACTCGTTGACATCAGACTGTTCTTAAATGACACTGCAACTGTCAAGGGAATCGGATTAGATCTTATGCAGTGGGTGACGCTGAAGCAACATATGAATACAATAGATTCCAGCATTCATGAGGCTCGAACATTTTGGAAGGACATCCAGAGAATGGAAGCCCTACACGGAAACAATATTATCCAGCAAAGACAATTAGATAGCAACCATAACATTTATTAAAAATTATTAGTATAACAAAATGTGGTCGTGAATGGAGCAATGGGGCTTATGGGTTTTTGTAGATGAGATGTCCTCTAGTGCAAACCTGCAGTCTGATATATAGTTAGTTAGATGTATGGCTGATGATTCACTGACTGACAGTGTAGAGCTGAGCTCAGTATAATCTGGGGATACGCTGGTGACCATAAGCCCCATTTATCCAGTCACGGCAGCAAATGATTTCATAAAATGTGCGTGTATATGCCAGGAAAGTCACTATTGTCAGAATGCGATGAATCAAAATATTGTTAACCCTTTCAACACCACAGACCTCTATACTGCCAACGTTATGCAAACAGTGCAGATCCAGATGAGCTGGCTCGTAACGAGCCATCTCATCAGGATCTCCACTGTTTGTCAATAATTTTCAAATTAAAAATACGCCCACATCTCAAGAATGGACTAGTCTGAAACTTTGAATGGACCAATGAAATAGCTGTGAACATTAGCATGGAATAATCCATTAAGTTACTTGGGGTTGAAAGGGTTAATCTGTGTTAACGACAGACACGTTTATCACTAGGACGTTTGTGAGCAGCATAGACAGTGATCATCGTATGTATGTCATGTATACATGTAGTAGCAGCTACATGTATATCGGGACTCAGTTAAATAATGTCGCATACGCAGTTCTCTGTATACACTGTCCACAAAGGTCAAATGATTGTATGCAATATGGTGATATTTTGTACAAATGTGTCACTGGTGGTATGATACCATAATTATGTCAAGCTGCCAACAAGAACATGTACTAACTATGATAATAAAAATACTAGAAAAATATACATTTTGTCAGTTATCGCAAGCCGCACTACATGTATATACAAAGCTGTTACATCCTATTAATATTAATAGATTGCTGACGGCAAGTAACCGTTTCAACTGTAAACCATTGACATGAATTGACCAGACTGTATGTGACAACAATCGTAATAAAATGGTATGCATAAACTAGCACTGAGCATCATTTTCTTTGTCGTAAAACCTTACATGATATCATGGGAAACACATTATCACAGATAATTGAAACAACAATAATATATATTAGATAATATACCGGGAGTAATTCTAGCACATAGTTATGAAGGAATGACAATGAATTACATGTATGTGGCATTGTCCCCGACAAAAAGGAGGCTTTAGTCAGATTTACTATTCATTAAATGTGACTTATGAGATTTTTAAATGAGGCTTATGGGATTTGTGAACTTGCTAGATCCTGACTGTTTAGGATATATAATGCTTTTCAGAAGCATGACAGATGTTTCACTGACTGAATGGCGAACAATATAGACCCTGATCAGACTGCGCGGATCGCACGGATGATCTGGCACTATACTGATCACATAGTCCATAGGCCTCATTTCTCAAATGGTCAAATGTTCTGTAGTGTTGATTGTGGGTTGAACAGCATGGTTACTAAGATGGGTGAGAACCAGTAACCTGTATGGAGGAAATTTGTAAATGTATGCATAGATTTTCAGCACCAAATTTACAATATTTTGATCTGGTGTTAGGTTCCATATCATACCAATAACATCACTTAGCTCATCCCATCCTTCTTTAAACCATTGCTTTTAAGATTACTGTTTATATGAATATGCATTTTGCCATCTGTAACAGTAATATATGACTATATACAATATTATACATAATATACAAACAAATAAAACATGTCTCTTCCAAAGTATATGTTATGACCGCTCATTTGAACCATCTCGGTGAGACTGCGGTCACAACATATATTTTCGTTGAGAAATAAACAACATGTATAACGAGAGCATATATACAATATTTATACGTAATATACAAACAAACAAATGTATGTAACTCAATCTGAATGTACAACACCCATTACATTCTGCGGATTTACTATTTTTCTTATTTCTCTTCCAAAGTATATGTTGTGACCGTCGTCTCGGTGCGATGGTTCAAGTGATTGGTTACAACATATATTTTGGTTGAGAAATAAGGAAATTGTGACAGAAAAAAAAATGAAAGTTTCATACTGGTAAAGGGATACATGTATTCCATATTATGTATCTTTGACTGGAGAAATGGGGCTTATGGGATATGCGACCAGCGTAGCCCCAGATCAGCCTGCGCATCAGCGCAGTCTAATCAGGGCCTACACTGTTCGCCATTCAGTCAGTGAAACATCCACCATGATTCTAACAAACTTTATATACACCAATCAGACTACACATTTGTGCTAGTGGAATCCCATAAGCCCCATCTAAAATATCCCATAAGCCCCATTTCTCCAGTCACAACCACATATATGAAAAGTGGAATGTTGTCGAACAAAATTATATGTAGTAAGTCAAATACGGGTATGAATAATTGCTATACATGTATCAGCTGCATGTATGTTCTAGTTGAAGTTAACGATGAAATATGGTTGCGGAAAGCTGACACTTTACAATGCCAAAGTATGTTTAAACATTTTGCATGTTACAATAATCTTGATGAGACGATCCTAGTGAAAACTAAACTCACAATGGGAATGAATACAGGATGAACAAATTGTTATGTGTTTTTCTTATTTCTCTTTGAAAGTATATATGTCATGACTCCCGTTGATCAGACTGCGTGGATGAGTGTCATGACATATACTTTCAAAGAGAAATAAGAAAAAACATAAAAATTTGATGATCATGTGAACACAAGCAATAAATGATATCATTAAATACTGAATAGCAAGGTTCTATGGTTGAAGAGGAGTTTAAACCGTAAAACTCAAGGCAGTAAACACAATTACTGATATCCAAGTCGATCAGGCTGCCTACGGTTACGCACTGGCTGTTGACGTCTGGGTGGAGGTTGCCGATGTCTTGGTTGCTGTTGTCGTCCATGCTGTATGGGGTGTTTCAACCAGAGTATCAACAGGATGATGCAACACAGAGCTGTAAGACAGTATTTAATGATATCAATTATTAAACTAATTTGATTTTCTAATCCCAGGCTAATCTAATTTTCTAAGTCTCTGTAGACTGAAGATTTCCACCGAATCTGACTCAATGGACTGACTTCGAGACAATCTCCTTCTCCTGAACCATCTAACCAGTAGAACAGTGCCGACCACAACCAGAAGGAGAGTAATGCTGAGACAGATAACTGCAATGACAAAGAATAATATCTCTGAAAATGTGATCTGGGAGAACAATGCAGACTCGGATCAATTTACACAGTATGATCAGATCTCACCAGTTAGTTTATAACAAGCATTAATTGATTTAAATCGGAATATATGAGTGTACAAGTATAATGTGAATTATACTGTACACAATTTGCATAAGCATCATTTAGTCTTTACATATACACTGTAGACCAGTTTAGAATACTACTTACTGATGAGTTCTTCAGTCGGGAAGGAATCAAGAGGTAGTTCTATGGTTGTTCCCTCCACTGTGATTTTTACTACCGGTACACTATCCTGCCTGTCTGTGGTTGTGAATCCTGTTGTCCCTGTGTCTGTGGTGTGGGACTGGTCTGTGAGCACGGTGTACTGTAAACAGAAATAAACAATCAGGTATTAGAGTTGAATTCAAACCTTCAAATCCAGTAGAGATGTCAGATATTTATTATATTAATACTTTACTCACACCAATAACATAATTAACATATTAATCACTTAAAATATGTCAACAATTTGTGTAGAAACTTCAAAGTTGCATGTTTATCATCAGAACAAAGATTCTGATATTCTACACAAAGCAAAATCTTGCCTGGACACATTTATTGGAGAATAACCAAAGCCAACCGAATATAGGAACAGGTCGAATATCGGTACATTCATACATCATACTACGTAAAAGTTTGAATCCAGCTGGTTGAACTGTTGACATCCTTTCAAACATACCGAGCATGGATCCGCGTCGTTAATCGTGACTGTCAACTCGAAATCGGCTGTAACAGCGGCACAGGTGACGTCCGTATTGGCATCGGACAAGCGAACAACAGAGAGGTCAGGAACCCTCTGGCGTAGCAGGACAATCTGCGCATCGACACCGTATCCGATGAAAACAATCTGGGTAACACCGCTTAGCCCATACTTTCCAACTAGGTAGTCCCCGGGTCCAAGCCACGGACATGTCAAAATGTCAACTTCTTGACTACAAATCAGCGAATCTATCACAAACGTCTCGCAAAAGGCTACCGATAATAATAAACACACCAAAGTCGCCATTTTGATTTTAGGGTTATAGTATACCGCACCGCATCTTTTGTTGTTGTGGGAAATGGTCTACTGTAGTCTGTAGGGCGCTTGCCGACGAATTCATAGTGACCATATGGGTCAGTGGTTCGAGCTATGTCCTTGAACAAGACACTTTATCCTCACTGTTCCAGTTCACCCGGCTGTGAGTGGGGAATGCTTCATTGAATTGCTTGTATTGCTTGTTACATGTGGTGTATGTGTAAATAAAGTACAACCCTGCACATACTCCTTGCAAGGGGATGTTGCAGTATATAAGAGATATGAACTGGTAGATATAATGTCTATTCATAAAGTTCTCTATCTGCATCAAGGGAAAACGATATACAAGCTCTATTTCCCACCAACCACGGGTAACTAATTAATGATGATACTCCAAATGATATCGGATGTAACCTTTGGCGAACCATTAATTTTGTCAACACGTGTGCGCGAAGCATCCACGTACATCACGTAATTAATTATCTCGTTGTTTCCATCATGGAAGCGGTATAAATATAGGTACCTATGTTACATTCAGCACAATTAACCATCATGCTGAATTACAAATTTAGCAGCGGAGGGCGGTTAGTGAAAGTAACATTAAAACTGGGAACGAATCAGTCTTTGAAAATTGAAGAATACAATGGAAGAATAATCGTCTATCTCGACAATTTCCAGATCGCGCAGAGTACAATGTTTTACCTGGCTTCATTCTTGGAGCCGGTCGACAAACACATGGATGAGCTGAAGGCCGCGGAAAAAAAGATGAAAGCCCAGGTATGTACATTGTTATTAGTATTCCAGTGTTGACATATTTCCTAAAATAATTTCTTTGTATTTTGCCCTTTCTTCAAAATTCGAGATGGTTGCCAAAATACAAAGAAATTATTGTTTATGTAATATGACAAAGTGTTGTGCTACTGAGCTTGTTTTGTATACGAAATGTTCCAATTCACACGGAATAATTAATAAGTCTAAAGTATAATCTACTTACACAAATATTCAGGGTGACCAAAAGTTTAAAAATACAAATCCGCAGATTTTGTTTGTTTCTTATTTCTCTGCAAACAGTATATATACATTTATGCGGACAAATAAGAAAAAAATGTCGTAGATGTTGGAAGTATTTTCAAAATCCGTAGTTTTTAAAGTTGATCCGTAGATCCGTTTTATGAGTGAATATCCGCAGAAAACGGATAAATCCGCAGATTTGGTCACCCTGAATATTTAAAAGGATATGTGCGCGTTTTATGCAGATTTCATGGAATGCATTATTGTATTGAATTATTATATTAGTTTTCTATATCATGTTGAATGATTTATCGTCGGAAGTGGTCTAAAACTGTAGTTCGATACAGCATATACGTATGTTCTCAGAATTACCCAAAAATGACACGAAAGTATTTTTTTTTTATAACTAGATTGTGTATAGAAAACGTATATATTGTTTTTTTATTATTATTATTTTATGCCGGTATATTGCTATTTAGAGTCTGCGCATATGCATATACCTTTAATGTTTGGTCGTAATTCGTATGCTGTGATTGATTTATATACTGCGCAACCCGCGAGTGCGCGTGTATCGGTGCAGTGCGCGCGGCGCACTGTTGAAAACATTATCATCATGCAAGGTACATTACAACAATCAAAATTAATTTACAGATTGAGGAGGACCAGGAACATGAAAAAAAAGAGATGGGAATCCAAAAGAAAGTGAGTACATTTGTCTTTGCTTTCCTGGCATAACGACATAATGTTAGTCGAATGTACTAATCATAAATTATGTAACGAAGTTTGGCATAATTTAAGCATCTACAGACGGTTCGTTATGAGCCGTCTAATCTGGATCTACACGGTTTGTAAACATTGATATAGTGTGGTGTTGATAATTGAAGTTCATCTGTATGTCATAACTTTCCGAGTGTTATCAATATGGTGGTATAGCATCGTTATACTTCCCCTGGGGATCGGCGGGAATCCTCCGGGAAATTATATCACCGACTGTCGGGATTAAATATATGACTAATTCCCGACTTTCCATAGGCAATTGTGTTGAACGTCTAATTACCATACTGTCTAATTTCCGGGTTCTCGGGAAATATTTCGCTGTCTAATTTTCCGCCGCTTTGAAGACATTGATATGTACATAGATAATCATCGGTGATTTTATTTGAAACTTTAAATGAACATGTTATGTGAAGGTGTATATGGAATAATTTGTTAATATTACATCATATTCCGTTTTCAGCAGTTAACCAAACGTGACGACGATGACGACGAAGATGACGACGTTGTAATCTGTGCCGCGGGGGGGAAATTGAGGAAACTTGAAGACGACGCACCATCCACATCCAAACGCTCGGATTAAGGTAAGAATATTTTACCCCATTGTGAACCTATATGCATATACCATTGCTACTCCGTTTTTTCAGGGTGTATGGTAACGGAATATCGATCCGTGTAGGTATTGATTAGGGTGCGAGAAAAATGTGACTGTAACTGGAGAAATGAGCATTATCGGCTATACGACTAGTGTAGCCCCAGATCAGCCTGCGAATCCGCGCAGGCTGATCTGGGGCTACACTGTTCGACATCCAGTAAGTGAAACATCCGCCATGTTCCTAAGAAACATTATAATTCTAGCGGATCAGGAGATGGCATGATCACAAGTCCCATAAGCCCCATTTCTCCAGTCATGGCCACAAATCAATGCTTATGCTATACGGTTAAACGGTGTACATCGTACACTAGCATATCCTGTATAACGGATGTCCGTAGTATGTTTATACTAAAATAGGCGAACATTTGCTAATTTAAAAGAAAAGAGAAAACGGAAAGTACATTTGGTTACACCCCCTGTTGCGAGTTGTATCCAGTGAGACCCCCGGATAGTCTACTCGGAATGTCACAAACTTCGGAATATGTCACCGGGCAGGAGAATGGACTGGGGTGGTTACATTGACTGATGTTCCGGGTAAAATACAAGACATAATATTCAATTTGATAAGTTAAAATAACTATTTTAATCATATAATTGGAACTATTATATCTTTCAGGAATCAGTGACTGCCCCAAATAAAAGAGAACAAGTACTTCAGGAGAGCCTCAAAAAGAACAATCAAATGTCAGTGTTATCATTGAAAGACATGTCATTTAACGCATTATATTACAGTAATTTAGAAAGACCATGCCTTGCCAGAAAGGTCATGATACAAATACCGAAGAACCTGCTAGTAGAATTTGACAGTTTCATTTACGAACAGGTATGGAAAAACTTTAACGATGTCGACCTCGATATGATGAACTTGTCTGAAGAAATCTTAAATCAACGTACTCTAAATAAAATTGCTAATTTGCAAGAAATGTCCGCTTCTCGCATTATCAATCTCTGCGGTTATATGACACGAAATGAAATTGCAAATTACCTAAGAAATATTCCAACTGAAATGTATGTTTATTTAAGGCGGTTATTTTACGGTAGAAACTGGAGATTTTTGATGGGAACAATTATCAGACAAATGGAATTTGAAAGAATTTTCGATTAGTATCTTAACTCAGTCGTCAAATTCTACTAGCAGATTATGCATCATTTGTGTCATGAGATGTATGGCACGGGACGGTCTTTCTAAACTAATACTATTTAAAGGGATACCGTCACAATGTAGTAATAATACAAAATAATGCACCCCCATATCACGCTGACATTTTATTGTATGACTAGAAAACATTCTTTTAGTAAGGAATTTAAATAATAAAAAAAATATAGTCCTTTTCCCTTTTTACATTATCGTTCTACAGCGCAGCAACCAGTTGTTTTAACGACGATTGCTCCGATGAATCTCGCACAAATGTGAATTGTCTACAGTTACCTCCCTTTTCTATTTACGCTATTTTTTGCTTTCCATCAATTGTGACGGTATCTGGATAACTTCCAGATAATGTACTACTACATCGGTGCACCCAGTACTTGAAGCATGTATACAACACCCCTACCATAGACTTTACATTACTTGTAATTCATAAATTGTTGAATCTGGTAGTATATTAAAGCGCCTATAGCTATAACTCAACTTACATGTGATGCTAGTATTAAATTGTTTAGTAATTGAAAATAAATTATTTTTCCAAATAAAAGAACATGATAGCAGCGGCTATCGATTAGTGAAAGTAACGTTAAAATTGGGAACGAATCAATCGTTCAAAATCGAAGAATATAATTGAAAAACTAATTGATTATCTGGATAACCTCCAGACTAGTCAATCTACTATGTTTTACCTGGCATCATTCCTGGAATAAGTCGACAAGCATATGGAAGAACTAAAGGCTGCCGGAAAGAAAATGCAACTCTGGCAGGAAAACTGTCAGACAACAACAATATTGACTTTCCGTGACACGACAGTTGTTTGTAAATACTGTAACTGTTCTAATAGGTAAATTTAAATCATAACAAGTATCTATCCAATCGATATGTCTTACAGGTAACCAACTGGGTATAAAACCAATATTTATTAGTGCTATTAAATCACTATTTAGACTAAACATATGTTTATCATTATTATGCATGGACATATATATATGGCTAGTCATCTGATTTATGATAACTTACATACTAGCATCACATGTAAGTTGCGTTAGAGCTATTGTCGCTTTAAGGTTTGGTACATACACATTTATTGTGTTTTCTCAAAAAAAATATGATCATGTATGGTATGAGATACATGTATGGTATGAGATACATGTATTTTGATCCTACTGATGGGTCACATCTGGTGTTTGTTAACGCAATAAATGTGGTAATGCTACTGGAACATCCACATATAACAACAGTCAGTTCGTTCTGCAGGTTCTGCATATCTTCTCACAGAATGAAAAATTGAAGTCTAGTTAGTGTATACAATTTTATTAGCACATGACACAAATATACTGTAACATTATTTTACATTTTATTTCCGTATAATACAAGTGTTACCGGCATTCACCTTTTGATATTTGTAAGCTAACCAGCTTCCCGAAATTGTTCGGATTCTCCAGGAATTAATGTGAAAACTTGTTACCATTAATATAGGTATAACCAGACTATAAATGCATATATGCTAGTAGCAATTTATACACATACGCTGGAGAAAGCTATAATTTTGGAAGTTGATTATCTTGATACAGTTAAAAAGAAATACATGTATGTAACTCCCGGAATAAAAACAACACACACTTTCTTTCGTTTTCTATGCATTCGGTGTATATTGTGTTACGAATTATTGTATGAAAAGCTGTACCTTTTGAACATACTGTGGCTAGTGTAGGACGGACAATTATTCAAAGGCGTATACCTTGATCAGCATGTACGAGAATGCACTAGCCACGTTATGTTTAATAGATGCATTTTTATCAGTCAAAAATTCGTAACCCAAAGGTTTGAAAGATATAATGACAGGTCACATGCTTGAACTCAATGATTATATGTGGTCGTGCCTGCAGAAATGGGCGTATGTAATTTGTGAACATCCTAGATCGCTAGAATTATAATGTTTGTTAGAAGCATGATGGATGTTTCACTGACTGAATAGCGAACAGTGTAGACCCTGACCAGACTGCGCGGATGTGCAGGCTGATGTGGGACTACACTGGAACCCAATACGACCCATTTCTGCAGTCACGGCAACATATACGAAATGTGGTATCTAGATGATGCATCGACATGACAAACTATGATTACATGTATAAGATCTAAACTAAGCTGTACCTTTTGAACACAATGTGACTAGTGCAGTCTCGGACACTCTGATCAGTACATGCTTCAGCTGATCAGCATGTACGTGACTACACATATCTCATATGTTCAATAGGTCCATCTTAGTTCAAATGTTAGGAATGGTGGACGCTTGCAGCAGCACCCGGGGAAATAGTCTTACATTCGTAATGACTGTTGGATATGGTATATACTAGACATAGCATGTACGAGAATGCACTAGCCACGTTATGTTTAATAGATGCATTTTTATCAGTCAAAAATTCGTAACCCAAAGGTTTGAAAGATATAATGACAGGTCACATGCTTGAACTCAATGATTATATGTGGTCGTGCCTGCAGAAATGGGCGTATGTAATTTGTGAACATCCTAGATCGCTAGAATTATAATGTTTGTTAGAAGCATGATGGATGTTTCACTGACTGAATAGCGAACAGTGTAGACCCTGACCAGACTGCGCGGATGTGCAGGCTGATGTGGGACTACACTGGAACCCAATACGACCCATTTCTGCAGTCACGGCAACATATACGAAATGTGGTATCTAGATGATGCATCGACATGACAAACTATGATTACATGTATAAGATCTAAACTAAGCTGTACCTTTTGAACACAATGTGACTAGTGCAGTCTCGGACACTCTGACCAGCACATGCTTCAGCTGATCAACATGTACGTGACTACACATATCTCATATGTTCAATAGGTACATCTTAGTTCAAATGTTATGAATGGTGGACGCTTGCAGCAGCACCCCGGGAAATAGTCTTACATTCGTAATGACTGCTGGATATGGTATATACTAGATAATTGCAATGGTAAATCTCCATCATTTGAACCATGGACTGAGAAAATGTGCCTTTTGATAGATGCTACCGGTGTAGTCTTGCATAGTCGGATCAGGATATGCGATTTTCACCTCATGAATTACTTGATGAACTATCCTGGTCAGCATATACGAGAATATACACTCATATCATCCATCAATAGACGTCTTTTCTCACTCAAAAGTTCATAACACAAGGGTTAAAAGTCTAAATGTAATGTGAACTATGTGATACGGGCTACAGATCCTCGTTTATTGTTGCAATACGATGGTGCCCATATGCTAGCGTATGTATTCCGTCTGACAAAATAAATCTCTTGTCATCGAATGGCGAAAGACCTAATTTATTGATTTGATATATCCCCAATCTATGATTGCTACTTCTGATCAGGGTCATGTCAACCCGTTTCACACTTGAACTACGCAAACATTCTTTGTAATGGTTGTACCTAAGGTCACGCTGTATGGTGGACTTGCAAATACCTTTACCAACCTGTTTCTCTGTGTCGCCATAAGTGAATGCATACATCTTAGACTTCAGACCAACGAAGCTACGTATAGGAACACCTGCAGTTTCGTCTTTAAATGTTCCAACAACCTTCTTATTTGATTCGTCAAACAGAAAATGGTCCGGGGGATAATTAGATAGATCTAGCATGTGTTTGTAGTTCAGCATATCTTTATAAACATCGCTAGTTTCAATTTCATAAGCCAGACTGTCAGTATCAGTGAAAAGCAATCTGCATTTCTCATTGTACAATCGCTTAATACAGTTATAATGAAAATCGTACATGATCATCTTTGATAAATCTAAAACTGCTTGCCCTACAAATATAGGTTTGTTCAATAGGAGATTCACCTTTTTGTGTTCCACCCCGACCAGATCATCACTAAATCGTTTAAATGCGTGAAATGAGGATTTCGCCACCCTTTTTCTAAGTTTGTCCGCTGTGTGTACCAACTGTATGTCACGTCGTAGCCTTAAATTTTCCATTGTTTTTCCATAACAACTATTATTCATAAGCTTAAAGAAATCGCGGGTCCATTGATCACGTGCTACTTTCCTTTTGCTAGTATTGAACTCGATATATTTTCGAAGCCACGGTGACTGTTTGAAAATAATTATTTTGTGAATTTTAGTCAATTTCATGCCTAACGATAGGTACAACTTTAAAGTTCTAAAATGTACTACATACTTTTTCTTATCCAGCAGCGTGGGAATTAATTTGGTTGACTTTGAAGTCGATAAGCCTGTTTCTGTTATGAGCTTCTTGTTGTACGCAGAAAGCATGTCGTATGATATATCTACATGCTCCGGACATAGCGGATAATCGTTATGTACTGTATGCAATTCTGGCGGATAATCTAAGTCAACTTCTAGAATGTACCCATATTCTGCCTCATTCTCCACCTTTGTGATGTCAAATGTCTCTATTTTCGCATCAGTCAACCATTTCATTTCGCCTGTGGGTAAATGCATACTCATGGACTTTCCGTAAAGATTAGTACAGTCGGTATATAGACAATACGTGTCAGCCTCGTTCTCATCATAGTTATCCGGGATATATTTATTATTACTTTGAGCGTATCGTTTGGAAATCATCGAAACCCCTCCCCTAACAGCCTTTTCGAAAAACAAATACATGTCTGGGTCAGTTAGGAGAGACAATTTGCATTCAGTCATTTTCAATGCCGCGGCCCACGAGAGACCGGGGCTTGTTAGAAACCAACAGGGGTCTAAGTCGTAATTTTCGAGACACGTATCTCTGAAACGTTCGAAACAATCTGCTAACAGAAGCACGTCAGTTTTTAAATATAGGTCATGATATTCCCCAAATGTATTCATTCCTAAAACATCCCACACTTTCCTGGCATGTTGATAATCCGTTTCAGAAATGTCGCTTTTGCTTAATTGATTATAAAACGCCGCTTTTTCCGGTAGAAAAGTATCATCAAATCTGTCAAAATTATCGCAGTATCCATAAGGATACACATTCTTTCTGAGTAATAATTTGGCTTGTACGTCATCGGTAAATTCTTTTCGAAAGTGATCAAAATATTTCAAGCCATCCATTGCCAAATTACCAACTAAATTCTCCAGAGATGCATGCAAAAATTGCAACGAATCCATGAATCTCAATGAACCTAGACTGAAAGATACATACTTTTCCATATTATTAGGTATGCATTTTAACTTCAAATTTTTAAATTTGCCTACGGCTTCACATAGTAGGTGACCGTCGAACCCACGTAGATTATGGAATACTATGGGCAGGTAACTTGGTTGCTTATATTTTAAATTGCAGTCGACATGGGCTGCACCTCGAAAAGCTGCAGTAAGATGACAATGGTCTCTCACTTTAACACTATCTTTCCGGAAATACTGTTGACATATATGGCATTTCTTGGCGTTTTCAAACATTCTATCATCCTCACTAGACATGACCATAGGCTTGGGATTCTTGTATACGCTCTTGATACGCTCTTCCTCAACTAACATACATTCTATGAATTTTTCTACCGCGTTTCTACCCCTATATATCACAGTCGGGCGTGAATATTCGTCATTTACGCATACAACTTTGTAACCAAAACTGTTAGGTTCTAAATTTGTTATTTTTGTGGTACTAGACTTGCCCGCCTCAGGGTAACACGTATCAACTGGTTGACAGAACGTCTCAAAATCTGCATAAATTACGTAACCGATACGTAAGCGCTTCCAATGCTCTTTAAATTTTATTTCATCATTTACACCCTTCACGGGAAATGTAGTATGCTGGCACTCATATTTTGCGCAATAATTAAGGTGATTTTCTAAAACTCTTTCACTAGTGAATCCCTGTAAACAAAATCGACAGAATCTATAGGCCCGACCTTTGGATTTTGTGTGACAGAGGAATCTATTTAAATTTCTGATACAACAATAATGACTTTTATCGCCCCTTGTCAAATACAACAAATCGATTTCTGCCACACACTCCTTATTCTGAGTGATATAAATAGGAAATAGTGCATCTTTTTCGAAGCCAAACACATTTATAGATATATTATTTTGACTTTCAAATTTTCGAAATGTTCTGTCGCATGCGGTGACGGGATAATCAATTCCATTCATATTGATTTCATTTTCGTACCGTTTATACTTTTGAACACGCTGAGGGTTGGTTTCAACACGGTGTAATGATGCTAAAACTGACCAAAGGAAACATTTTGCGTCTTTATTTTTTATGTTAACAACAGATTTACAATTTCGTATTTTTCTTGGAGCTTCAAAATAACTAGATCCCCGGAAAGGCGCGTACTTTACAGTATTGATTTCCATTTTAATCACAGTCTTAAGTGTAAACCCTGAACCCCTCCTGACGTACTCGTCAAACGATCTAAATTGTTTCTGATACGCCTCATTGATAGCATGGTTTGTATCAACATCGGACAATAAGAGCGTTTTTGTACTGCTCCTAAAGTGGGCATCTACAGTTTCATGTATGCCCTCCGTACTTTCTCGCAACAATTGAGTGTGAACATTTAGATACCACTTAATACTATTCAGTTTGCTGCATCGTTTATGTAAATGATTAATTACTAGCTGTCTAATGTTTGTGAAGAATGCAAGCAAATCGTATTTGTCCTTTTCAATAGGATATATAGTATGAACGTTCACAAGATTGCCCAGCGCCGTATCCTCTCGATTGGAATGTGATTCTGCACCGCCACCGGACTGGATAGTTGAGATCCTATTCACGTTTGGTCCCAGCGGATGATTGTCGCTGACATGATTAAACAATGTAAGATAGTCATCAAATGATTCCTGACAATGGTTGCAGTCATACGTCATTTGGCACGGTTTGTAGCCACTGAAATGTCCTCTGCGATGCTGGGTCATGTCATAGGATGTAGGGAATGAATAATTACAAATATCACATCGAGTCTTGGTCGGTATCTCCTCTGCATTCTCTGTAGTATTTTGGCACTGTGTATTTCGTGAAATGGTGTCAGTGTCCAATCGATGTTCGCCAGTGGATTGAGTGTGACATCTCTGATGACGCTTAAGGTTATCCAAGCGTGTGAACGTGGAACTACATCTAGAGCACGCAAACTGTGTCGAGTGTGTTTTTACGTGCCTTCTATAGCTGTCTCTCAGAGTAAACGTAGACTGACATATTTTGCATATAAATTCGGCTGTTGCACTGCTAGTCCCCTGGTAAATGTCCAACTTTCGTTTTAATGGTCTATCACCATCACTTCCGTTATTAGCATCCATTTTCTCTGTGTATATATATATAATTCCCACACACGTGTAACACTACTAAACACGAAATGGGATCCAGTTTGTACCTCTTAGGCTTGGTGGTTTCCTCTTATACTCGGCGTTACTAGCATTGCTATCATTGGTCATTCGCTTCAGCCTATCGGTTTTAGTCTGTCTATAGAATTGTATTGGTTTCATTTTCACTGACGGAACATTCGTTGGATTATTAAAAGTGTCATTGACCCCTGGGAATTTGGTCTTTCTCTTCCCACGTATCTTGTTACGGACCAACGTGTCAGTTTCGATATGTGTGTCGTTGCTTTTGTCATTTTCAATTAGTTTATCCCGATTATGTGCGTCACCTGTGACCTTTGACATCTGATGCTGTTTATCTTCATTAGGATTGACACTATCAAATTCCACAGTGGCACCATGTGTTTCTGATTTATTAATCTGTTTTGATTGTT
>JBEVXT010000217.1:16419-22523 GCA_040505955.1 Sedimenticola sp.
TTTTTCTTCTAATGCGCTCTTTTCTCCCATCAAGCTGTCGTACTTTCGCTTTGGAATTAATATTAGCTCTCGACTCATGTTTTAAATATGCCTTAATTAATAATGGTATACTGTTCTGAATATTAATGATATGTCTTCTTCTATTGCTTCGACTCAATGTTTTTAAAATCACCTTTCTAAGTTGTGTTTTCCTTCTTTTTAACGTGTTCTTGACCTCAGCGTCTAATTGTACATTTCCACGTAATGTATTATAAATTATTTCTGTCAACAGTCGCAGTTGATTGATCGATACTGTTTTTAATAGCGTAATTCGTTGACCTTTAGTAGCATGTACCAAATATTCCAGAAAACATTTATTTCCAACCGATAAGTTCATTTCGAGGGCAAAAACACAGATGTGTCCTCATTCGGAAGAATGTTACGTCTTAATTGATATTCTCTATTTGAATGAGGGTTTATATCTATTAGTAAGAATCCGAAAGGTACAGAGGTCGCTGTTTGATATGCTGATAATAAATATTTCACATTCCCAGGATACATCTGTCTTGCCAAATGTTGTATTTGCTGCTTGTCTCTATGGTTTGCGAATAAAATGAAATAGTGTGTATTCAAACTGACAGTCCTCATCACTTTTCCCTTCGGAAATATATTATGCACTAAATATATAATTGTAGCGTTGAAGTTATGTGAATAAACGCAAAATACGTTCTGAATGAACTGACTGTCAGCCATTTCTGCCATTAAATCATCAAATACACATATGAAATGTGACTGGTCTAATGATGCATAATCCTTAAACTCCTCATCGGATGGCAGGTGTTGGTGAAATGAAATATTACTTATTGTTCGTTGCATCTGGTCATAAATATCTTGCCACACGCTATAGCAATACCATATTCTCCTCGGGGCTTCTTTAAACATTCCATTCGCATTTTGTAACAGTTGTTTAGTGAAAAATGTCTTCCCGGAATTGCTCGGAGCACATATACTAATTGTTGTTGGAGTTTCAAATTTAATTAATGATTCAGACTCCCACCAAGCCATGACTGTACGGACGTAAGTTCACACATATACTAGTCGATTCATGAGGAAATGAAAACATATACTATTGTCACGTTCTGTCAAAACCAGCCTCATTGCATCTTATATCAAACGTGTATACCTACTCAAGTGTATCTACATGCTAAGACGTTCTTTTTGGCGAGTGCATATGATCATATTTGTCAAACCACAGTTACTACAGGTTTACGCAATGTATGATTAACGACAGTTAATGTTCTTCCATATTTTCAATTGCCATAGCATTTGTCATTGGGTACATTGTCAAACATTAACACATATGTGGCCGTGACTGGTGAAAGGGGCGCTTATGAGATTTCCGCTAGCATACATTTGAATCCTGATATGCAATTTCTTAGATGTATGGCGGATTCACTGACGAACGGTGTATACTCTGATCAGACTGTGCAGAGGCCAGGTTGATATGGCTGGTCGCATAAGCCATAAGTTCCATTTCTCCAGTCACGGCTACATACATACATGTTATCATCATCGAGAGATAAATGTGCGAATAGTGTTCTGACAAAACCGATTTCATAGCAGCTATGACCAGTGGTTAAGCTATGAGATCGTGTTTGTCAGAGCATACATATACAATTCAAAGCTATACATATATATGAAATACATTTATTTTACACGCAATACGGAAAACTTGAAAACATAAAATCTGACACAAATAAATCATTAGCATAATAGTTATCATAAAATGTGTTTACAATACCGTGCAAGCTTACACCACGGCAGCGGTGTAGCAAATAATATAAACAATACTGGCCGCATACGTTTGATGATTCTCCCTGCAGTCTTTTACTATTATATAAGTAAGAAGGTGTATGTTTTCGAATAAAAGTTTCAAATCTAAATGATACATGCATCGGTTTACGCCCTAGGCTATCGAAGAATTCCATAGTACCATTCGGTAACATGTACATAGCTATCCAATGTTCACCCTGTTTGCGTTTAGGTTGAGTATTACAAATCAAAGAACTGCCTCTACATAAATTCACATTATTAATTTCATCAATTGCGAACACGCCAACAACACGATCATGTAAACACGGGTCACATTGAATAACACAACGTAACTGCTCAGTATTCATTCTATAACGATTTCTCTGGATTGGTTAATCTCGAAATATCCTGGATATTCAGAATAAATTACACACGTAACCGGTTCTGGTAGGCTTTTAGAAAATTGCGCATCGAGTCTGACGTTTCCTTGTTTGATGAGAGTTAGATAACCACCCTCGTCGAATAATGGTTCCAACTGATATGCAAACAGTGCGTATCCGCCATTAATATCATCCCTACTTAACTGATTGCCTGCATCATTCATCCATTTACCAGAACATTCCAACATGGCAGTAAATACATTAATACAATTGGAACCATATTCATCATCAAAATTTACTTTGAGCGGGTTTCCACTGACAGGAATTCCATCTACTGATAGTACAATTTGATTAATGTCATATGACTGAAAATTAAATGGGTTAAGAGAGTACGATCCTGTAACAGCCTGACTGGAAACAAAGCCAACAACCACTTTATTGGGTCTTACGCCTTGAAACATATTATCTAAAGTGACATTTACCTGGCCTTTAGCCAATGCGAACATTTTAACTTCAGTTTTCGTAAATGGGTATTTTGCGTTCACATTGCTTTTCATTATTTCAGAATGTCCGTAAATGACTGCAGGGTTTAATTGTACTTTACAAATTTTGAGTACTATATCCTCTATATGGACTGCATACTTGGGAGAATCATCATTAGTCATTAGCAAAAATTCTGGTCTACTTCTGTAGAACTTCAGTGTAATTCCAATCTGGTTTAAAATATATCTGTCCAATTTACACAGATCGTGATATATAGGACCAATCATTTCTGCACTTTTGCTAAGTTTGAAATATTTGCTACGTATATGTAATCCTCGGTTAAGACCTTGCGCCGCATCTGTGTCATCCATTTTGGTCGCCACATCCTTATGCCATAACTGTGAGGTTAACTGGGACGATTTCGCATCATAACCATACTTCATTAATGTTTGAATATACGCTTTATATGGATAATGTCCCGTTGTACTTGTTATCATTTTTCCTTGCATGGCAATGTCAACTTGCGAGAAAAGACTCTGCAAAAGCAAGTTTATTGGACCGACATTCGAAGTGTCTGCTAAATCTGTTCCATTTTCGTGCGTTATTTTAACTTTCGCATACACCTGACTTTTCTTCAAGTCAATATATTCCATTCCATTTTGTCCCGAAATCACAAACTCTATTGGTCCGCTTCTGGAAAGCTGCGTTATAGGTCTAATCTCAGAATAATACACATTTTGCACTGCCGTTTGCGTAGGTGGTACATCAAACACAGAGAGTTGACTAGGCTGAGCTTCTCTAAATCCATTCTTAGTTAGTAAAGCCATTACGCGAATATATCACGGACACCTTTCTTCTTGACAGTCCTTCTTTTCACCCGTTTTTCTTTCTTCTTTCTTCGGGTTGTCAATTTCTTCCTACGCTGTCTTTTCTTCTTACCTTTTTTAATTAATTTTCTATTCACCTTACCCCTTCCACGTTTCAATGACTGACTGCGCTGTTGTGTACGTTTTCTCTTTTTATTCCCTCTTTTACCAATAGCACTACCTGTTCGCTTCATTTCACTCCTAGCTCGTTCTGTATCCTGCTGAGCGGGGGATACCATTTCTAATTTCATATCCGGTGTGTCTGATGTAGAATTTGAATGTTTCTCAATGGGTACCATAAAGTTGTTTGATGAACCGGATACAGAGCCACCTGTTTGATTTACACCATTACTTATAGAATCCGAATATGTATTGTGAGTTCGTTTTGCTAGCGCGTCATAATATCCTACCCACTTTTGGATGTTGGGAATATACACATTTTGTTTATTCATACTAATACAAGAATGGATAAGCTCTGAAATGTAGCGTTAATGTCACTGGTTTGATTAAGAATGACGCTGTGTTATTATGATAATCCTTTATATAAAATTCTATATCTGTGATATCCGTTTTATTGACTGGGTTATATCGGATCACCTGGAATTCTTGACTCCATCTATTGCGATTATACGGTATTACTTTCCTTAACAATTGTCCGTGTTCACCATTTACGAAGGATTCACCGCAAATGTTTGCATAAATATATAACTGGTTGCCACGCATCTCTTCATCTTTCAAAACTATATCCAATAACGCGACTTTCCATAAACCAACAAATGTTTTCTCTGATGACAATTTTATTTTAAATTGATATGGCTTATTGTCCGGAAAATATGCCAAACTAGTTTCACTAGAAACTGTCAGGTACAAACTCATGATTACGCTCTGTCAATGTCTGGTTCCGTAATGTCGTCTTGACTAACCCACGCATTATATTTATCTGGCCATCCTTCAAATTTAACTAACCATTCTAGTTTCCCCTTCCTCTTTCTTTTCCGTATCTTCTTTTCAATGTACCATAATGTATCTAAATGTTTTGTCACACTCTGGAGTTCTGACTCATAAAAGTTACCTCTAACTATTTCATCATTAAAGTCTACCAATTTGTACATTGGAATGCCCTGCATTAAAAATCTGCTTCTGATTTTAAAAATCTCTGTAGTCCACTGTTCATGATATGCACGGTTAAAAACATTTCTTAAGTGCGACATTCTTATCATATCATCTTTATCATATTTGAAATTTGCCGAATATGTCTTTATACGTTTCTTGTTGACTCCAACTACTATTTTCTTCGGCTTCAGATACATGAAACTCCACAAATCTGCCTCATTTGATGCATTCACATCCTTTGGCGCAATATTATGTAACGATGTGTGTGGTGTGCTATTATAGGTTTTTACCAAATCTTCCAGAATATTCACATATTTGTATGTCCGATTTTTGGTAAAATATCGATACATCATGTTCTTTATAGTCTTTATAACTCTTTCAGCATATCCCGCTTTTGTTTCATTCAATGTCACGTGATGATATATATTTAGCTTCTTGAGATATGCCTTCACCCATCTGTTACAGAATTCTGATCCACCGTCTGTCCTGACTTTCTTCACTCTCCTACCATGTTCGAGCACCTTTTCCAACGCTACGAGAACAGATTTGGCAGTTTTGTCCTTCAAAGGCACAATCGATAAATATCGGGAAAATACATCGATACACATTAACAAATATCTAATGCCATTATTTTCTTTGGAGATTGATGACACGTCGGCTAAATCTATATCGTATTGTTCGAACTGTCCAGATACAATCACTCTAGTTCTATGAAATCTACGTTTTACTTCTCTCTGTAGAGTGTAATTGTCTTCACTTTCAAACCACTTTTTTATCTTAGACAACCGAATATTGATACCTTTTGACTTCAAAGCCAAACGAATCTTGCTAGGTCCTGTATAAGCCCCTGGCTCCGATAAAGAATAATACACCCGTCTAATAATATCAATGTCCTCCATTAGACATCCTTTGTTCTAACAATAGCATCGATAGAGTCATTTCAAACATGTCAGCTTTCCACTCGCCTGATTCTTTTTCTGTAAGAATAATGTCCGAAATTAACCCTCTCATTGTATATAAATCCATGTTTCGGCATTGGCGATTGTAAACACTCGTAATCCATAATCGATCAATTTCCTCTTCAGCAACATTCTCATACACGTTATCAAAATATACCATCAGCTTTTCCTTCAAGGTCAAATGTATAAATGGACTTTTCTTCACCTCGGTTGATACTCTAGTCACTATGTATTCAGCATACATCAATTTATATAAACCTTTGTATTGGTGTACATATAATTCCAGTTCCACCTCATCCACGTATGACAGGTTAAGCATTGTGAATGATGATGCCTATACCACCAACATATTAGTATGAAACAAAGACATCCAATCCAAAATGATATATTATATAAACTAACCAATGGCAGACAACTCCAAACCAGAAATATCTGGTTTCAAAAGCCGACCTCATTCACCGATATTTCAACACACATATTTTACATAGGTTTATATAGGGAAAAATCCGACC
>JBEVXT010000218.1:0-10570 GCA_040505955.1 Sedimenticola sp.
TTCTCTCCACCATAGTACGGGTCAGGCACCTCCCGCCGCTTGAATATGCCGGGAACAAAGTCCATAAACAGCTTTAACTCCGCCCTCATCTCGCCACCGGGTGAGATAGCCGCCAAATTGGCATAGTTATCCCGATCCATCGCCAGAATATAGTCAAACTGATAGAAATCCTCACTGAAAGCCTGGCGCGCCCGTTGGCTACTCAGATCCAAGCCACGGCTGATCGCCGTCTGCTGAGCCCTGGTGTCTGGGGGATTACCCACATGATAGGCATGGGTTCCGGCAGAATCGACCTCAATTTGCTCCGTCAACCCCTCCTTTTCCACCATCCCCTGAAATACACCATGAGCGGTGGGCGAGCGACATATATTGCCCATGCAGACAAATAAGACTTTTATCTTGTTCATATAATTCAATCAGTTAATAATTATTTCAATAAACAACATGGTACTTGAAACAGCTATCGCAATCCAATTCAGGAGCAATTCAGGGCACATCACCCACATCCCTGGCAGCACTGTTTATGAGTAGACCGGACAGAATAACTACTAGTGACGCGAATACTACCTACGAAACAGATATTTTACGCTTCCTGTTATCACCTTTCAGCCGAGGGAGAGCCACATTTTGGTTGCCAGATATGGTATATTTACACCCTATGAAACAACATTATAAAAGCATCGTATGGTACTGTTTTTTGATTAGTCTAATATAACCAATGAAAGTAACTGTCCTGCAACACAGCGTGGGATCGGAGGACTTGGCTATAGGCGCTCTTTCTCGAGGCACCATAGATACACGGTTGCAGTTCAGGAAATCCCTCCGCCGAACAGATCAACCCTCTACACTACATAACTGCAAAAAGATCAAATACCATACGAGGCGACAGGTAAGACCTCATCTCTCTGCTATGTTTACCTTATGACCGAAAAAGTTCTCGTCAAACGTTACAACGCTTACTACCATGGATGGTGCCTGGCCTTCGGTGAGCACCGGTCAATCTATGACGATGAGAGGGTGATCTGCTGGCTATTTGGAGATGACCGGATAGGCATGGCCCTGGCGCCAAAGTTGCGGCGCAAGCTCTATCTGGCGCTTCTCGGACATCATGACAAAATTCCCGAACTGGTGCTGGAGAACGGCACAGTAAAGGTGGATGACTTCAGCTTCGAGTTGGCTGACGAAATTGATAGGAAAAGTATGAAGCAGCTCAAAGAGTTTCTTCGTAACGAGAAAGAGTTACATCTCTTTCTCTCCAGCCACTTCTGCTACCCCTCCGGCACCCGCATCATCACCTTTGCCAAGAAGAAGCCGAGCATCATCCTCTATAAAGAGATGCAGCCGCTGAAAGTGGTACTTGCGTAGGGTTAGGATAACGTAACTATTCAGCACATCCGCTTCACACTACGCTGAGTACACATTGTCAGGCAATTGCGGAAGGAATATCTTTGGCAGGGATGCCAAAGCAAGCTTCATGGATGAATTTATGCGATTCCTGGAGCAATTGCCTGATAATGAGTACGGCATTCAGTGTTGCACTGAATAGTTACAGGATAACAAGGGCTATTTCAGCCCTCAACCCCCACAAGAACAAGCGCCGCCTGGCGAAGATCATCTTCGGTATCAACCCCATGGCCGGGCTCTACGTGGGCCTCACTCACATGGATGCGCTTGCCGTGCCACAATACCCGCAATTGCTCCAGTGACTCGGCGGACTCCAGAGGGGCCGGAGGCCAGTTGACGTACTCCTCAAGGAATCCGGCACGGTAGGCATAGAGGCCGATATGGCGGAAAAAGCCTCCCTCCTCCGGTAGTGGCCGCTCCTGATGGACGAACTCATCCCGATGCCAGGGTATGGGGGCGCGGCTGAAATAGAGTGCATAACCCTCTGCATCGGTCACCACTTTGACCACATTGGGATCGAACAGCCGCTGCTTGTCGGTCAACGGTGCCGACAGGGTGGTGATCACCGCATCGGTATGGGTATCCATATCCCGCGCCACCTGTGTCAGCAGTTCCGCCGGCATGGTGGGTTCATCCCCCTGCAGATTGACGACAATAGTCTCATCCGTCCAGGCAAGCTTTTCTACTACCTCGGCGATACGGTCGGTACCACTACGGTGAGTCGGTGAGGTGATGCAGAACTCACCACCAAACCCCTCAACACATTCGGCAATACGCGGGTCATCGGTAGCGACCACCACTTCCTCCGCTCCCGACTCCAGAGCCCGTCGGTAGACGTGCTCTATCATCGGCCGCCCTGCAATATCCAGCAATGGCTTGCCCGGCAGGCGGGTGGAGGCATAACGGGCGGGAATAACGACCTTGAATTTCATCATCGAACCTGGATATCAAACGCTCTAGGTAACCATTCAGGTATCTGCTCACCACCGATACACAGGAGAGTTAATTGCTATTCGAATGATGCGGTTCGTACCTCACCACATCCTACAATCCTTTCTCTGCCTATGCTCACATGTAGGATGTGGTGAGCTTGCGAACCGCATCAATCACCTGAATAGTTGCCACTCTAGACCAATCAGCCGGAAATAAAACCAACCTCCGAAGCAGTGAGATTACCCCTCCGGCACCTCTTCATCAGCAGGCAGCGACCGCGCCTCATTCTCCAGCATCACTGGAATATCATCACGAATGGGATAGGCCAGCCGATCCACTCTGCAGATCAGTTCACTGTTGGATTTCATATAGACCAGTTTGCCCTTACACAGAGGGCAGACCAGGATATCCAGAAGTTTTTTATCCATTTTTCAAATCTCTCAGTAATTTATCCAGCTTTAGGGTGAACTCCCGATCCGGGCGGGCATCCACTTCCAGATACCAGTGGTATTTCTGTGCGAAGGATGCACATTTGACTGCATCTTTCTCTGTCATCATTACAGGCAGCTCATCCCCCGGTGTGACCTCCCAACCAAAAAAATGGTGGTGGTCATCAAATGGGTGTTCAATCAACTTCAGCCCATAGCGGCGCAGTGTATCGAAAAAACGTCCGGGATTGCCAATACCGGCGACCGCATGCACTTCATAGCCGGAGAATGCAGACAAATCACAGCTCAGTTGGGCATCTTTAAGGTTGACCACCCCGCCAACATCAAGGCTCATCCGGTGAGCACCCCGCCACTGTCCATCGTTAACCACTGCCAAATCGATCTTATCGAGTCGCGCTGGGCTCTCTCTCAGCGGCCCCGACGGCAGGCAGAAACCGTTACCCAGGAGTCGTCTGCCATCAATCACAGCGATTTCGATATCCCGGCCAAGGGCGTAGTGTTGAAGGCCGTCATCAGAGATGATGATATCGCAATCAGTCGCCTGCAGAAGCGCAGCCGCCGCCCGGGGCCGGTCAGGCCCAACCCACATGGGACAGCCGCTACGGCGGACAATCATCACCGGCTCATCCCCGACGCTTCCTGGATCACTCTCTGGAGTAACCGGCTGGGGCCAATCCTGAGCGTTGCCGCCATATCCTCTTGAGATAATACCGGGACGAAACCCCAACTGCTGAAGGTATGCCGCCAGCCAGATCACCAGCGGTGTCTTACCGGTGCCACCGACGGTGATATTTCCCACTACAATCACCGGTACTGCCAGCTTATGGGTACGCAGCAACCCGAGCCGATAAGCGAGACGGCGTAATCTGACAATAAGAGAGAAGAGCCAGGAGAGGGGAAGCAGCAGCAAGGCGATTCCGTTACGGGAATACCAGTAGTGGTCGAGCCTTTTCACCTCCCGGTCACCCTAGAATCCTCAGTTGGGCGGGGTGGAGTGTGCGCTTACGGTGGTGCAGGGCAAGGCGCAACAACGCGTAATAGCCTGCTATTGCAAGGAGTTGCAACGCAGCCATGTGCCGCCGTAAGTGTGCAATCCGCCCCGTAGCGTAATCCCCCCGGAGAGTGGAAGAGGCAATTGCAGTCAATACAACTAAAATCAATGTGTTACCCATAGAATGGAGCGGTCAACTGGGGATTTTAGGGTCACTTATTCTCAACCGGCTGTTTGGCGGCAAAGGTCATATGAACAAAGCCGAGCTGGCTTGCGGCATCCATCACCTTGATTACAGACTGGTGGGTGGCTCTTGCATCGGCGGTGATAATCACCGTCAGATCGCGCCGCACCCCGGCGGCTTTATCGATGGCGCGCTTGAGGGTGTCCAGATTGGTATTAACCACCTCGCGCTTGTTGACGTAAAAACGACCGGTGCTGTCTACCACAACATCAAGCACCTTCTCATCCGCCACCTTCTCATCCTGGGTGGCGGCCTGGGGCAGTTCCACCTTGATGCGGGCATCCTTGTCAAACGTGGTGGAGACCATAAAGAAGATAAGCAGAAGAAATACGACATCGATCAACGGCGTCAGATTGAGCTCGGGCATCTCCTTGCGATTGGCGCGCAGATTCACGAACCGAGACCTTCCCTCTCCCGCTCGCCCTGCATCACCTCGACCATTTTCAGCGTCTCCTCCTCCATGATCACCACCAGACGATCCACCCGACCGATGAGGTAGCGATGAAACATCAGTGTGGGAATCGCCACCGACAAACCGGCAGCAGTGGTAATCAGCGCCTCGGAGATACCGCCAGCCAGTACTGCAGGGTTACCGACACCGGCCACCATGATGGCTGAAAAGACCTTGATCATACCGATAACAGTGCCCAGCAAGCCGAGCAAGGGGCTGATTGAGGCGATGGTGCCGAGTGTGTTGAGATAACGTTCAAGTTCGTGAACCACCTGATGCCCGACCTCCTCAATCGCCTCTTTCATCACCTCGCGGCTATGCCTCCGATTGACCAGTCCCGCCGCCAGCATACGCCCAAGGGATGACCCCTCCTTTACCGTGACAATATGGGCGTTGGTCAATTTACCCTTGTTGTGGGTTTGCCAGACCTGGGCCACCAGATTATCCGGCACCACACGTTGACGCCGAAGAGACCAGAGCCGCTCGATAATGATGGCCATGGAGACGATAGAACACGTGATGATCGGCAGCATTAGCCAGCCGCCGGCTTTAACCAACTCAAACACTCGACACTTCCTTCAGAGGACGAGAAAAAAGGGCGGGAGGGCGAATAGCCACCCCAACGAACATGGAAGATATCATACTGCATCCCCGTAGAGGAGTCTGTTACTTCTGTCCCATCCCCGGGGGACGCTCCATCCAGTAACGCCCCGCCTCCACCCGGTGTGCCAAAGGCTTACCCACCAGACCCTTTTTATTCATACGCAGTGTCAGGGCACCGCTCTCTGCGGTATTGAAAGTCGCGCTTCCGCTGGCGCGCCAACGGGCCACCACCTCCTCTTTGGGAAAGCCGTACCTGTTTCGATAGCCGCTTGAAACAAGTGCCAATTGAGGTGAAACCGCTTCGACAAACGGCACCGTGGATGATGTCAGGCTGCCGTGATGGGGTATCACCACCAGATCAGCAGCAATCAGCAGCGGAGCCTTGGTTACCAGCGCTGTTTCCGCCGTCTTCTCAATATCGCCGGTCAAAAGTATCCGCCCCCTGCCACTCTCTATCAGCAATACGCAGGAGGCGCTGTTTCCCTGCCAGCGATTGACACCATCGGGATGAAGTATGCGAAATACCACTTCATCCCACACCCAGCTGTCCCCTGCACGACAGGGCTCCGCACCGGCAACCTTCAACCGTTCAGGTTCACCGCTGATCACCTCGGTTACCGGCAACGCCTTGATCACAGCACCAAGCCCACCGCTGTGATCTATATCCCCGTTACTCACCATCAGTTTGTCCAGCGAGGTGATGCCCAACGTCTGCAGGTAGGGCACCACCACGGCATCACCGGTATTGAAGCCACTGGGAAAACGGGGGCCGGTATCATAGAGTAACGTGTGTTCCCTGGTTCGTATGACGACAGAGAGCCCCTGGCCTACATCCAACAGGGTCAGCTCCACCTCCCCCGGGGAGAGCGGATCGATTCTATGAACAAACAGTGGAATCACCAGCAGTAACCCCATCCAGCGCCCCGGTAGCCCCTTTGGCAGCAATAGCAAAACAACGGCGACCGCCGCTGCCGACCAACACCAGGTGGGTGTAGCCGCAGCAACCAGCATCTCAAACGGTATCGCGGCGGCCGCCTCAAGCGCTTCCGTGGAGTATTCGAGTAACCAGGCGGTGAAAATCAGCAGCGGATAGCCGAGAGTGGACGTCAGCATCGACAGCAGTGTCGAAAAGAGCGACAGAGGAACCAGCAGCAGTGAAAAGAGCGGGATTGCAAAAAGATTGACCAGCGGTGCTATGGGTGAGACACCAAAGCCCCACAGCAGCAGCAACGGAACCAAACCGAGGGTAACGAACCACTGTACCCGCAGCAATGAACGAAACGCCCCCCTGGGGAGAGTGATTCTGCCGCTGGTGCCGCCGAGGATCACAGCTACTGCACCAAAAGAGAGCCAAAAACCGGGAGAGAGCACAGCCACCGGATCAAACACTAGAATCACCAACAGCGCCCATGCAAGACCATTGAAAGGGCGAACCGGGCGTGCAGCGATCACTCCACCAAGAATCACCAGCAACATTACCAATGCCCGCACGGCAGGCAGAGCGAAACCTGCAAGCCCGGCGTAGAAGAGAGCCGCAACCAGGGCCATCAACGCCGCCGCACGCGGTGCAGCAAGAAGAAGGCAGAGCCTGGCCGAGAGCCGCCACAGTCGCCCGCCCAGGAGCAGCACCCAGCCGGCAACAATACCGATGTGGAGTCCGGAGATTGCAATCAGATGGTTAGTGCCGCTGCGCCTGAATATCTCCCATTGGGAGCGGGTAATGCCATCCCGGTCACCAATCACCAGGGCGCGAAGCAGCCCTTCGCTGGCGGCACCCGGCGAAGCACCAACCAGAGCTTCACCGAACATCCCCCTAATCGCCGACCTCAAGTTATCAAAGAGCGCCCTCTCCTCTCCTCCCGGTATGGGTTGATTGACCGCAGAGTGGCGCACATAACCGGTGGCGCGAATTCCCTGCTGGAACAGCCACCCCTGATAGTCAAAAGTGCCGGGGTTGTACATACCGTGAGGACGTTTCAATCTCAGCAGCAGTTGCCAGCGCTCCCCAGCCTCTATTATGGGATGCTTCCCATACCAGGCGATACGGCTCAGGCCGGGAGAAGCGACCTCTTCACCCCCCAATTGGAGACTGTCGATGCGGAACTCAAAACGGCTTCGCCGCCCCTCCCTCACCGGCAGGGAGGCAACCACCCCGACCGCCTGCAGATCCACACCCTCCAGTTCAGCGGGTAAAATGGTCGCACTCGCCCAGTAGCCATGAAGAGCGGCCCAGCAGAAACCAAGAAGAAAGGCGGCAGGCAAGCGCCAATGGGAGAGGCATAAACCGGCAATCGAGATCAGCAGCAGTGGCACCAACAATGCCATGGATGGCAGACTCGCCTGCCATTGAAGCACCACCACCCCTAATGAAAAAAGCAACGTTCCTGTTATCACACCCCCCTCCCTGGGTAAAAATTTCTTAGTCTGCAAGCATCTTCAGAGCAGCAGACAGTGAGTAACTATTCAGCTTACCCCTGAAATTTGCCATTTCTGCGTTACAAAACGATCCTTTGTACACATAAACTCGCGTTTTGTGCCTTTTTATCATAAAAAATACAGTTATGGTGGAACCGAGGTGTTGTAGGAGCGAACTTGTTCGCGATGGACTACAAAACATGCTCTTCGCGAACAAGTTCGCTCCTACGCCTGATTTCCAGATTACCGTGCTGAATAGTTACGACAGCGATACATCAATAGAGACTAGCGTAAAACGGCTCTTTTTACAGCTTTTATTCTTGAGCACTATTCAGCAAAATAGTAGCAGACAGCAGCAGCTGCCCACCCAATAGTGATGGCGGACAACCCGGGTCTATGATTCAATGCTAGGTCATCTAAGTGTTCACGAAACCGAGACAGCCACCTTGCCCATGCATCTGATCAAACGTTTCGCTCCGGATCATGAAAAAGTCCGCAATCACAAGCATCTGCAGATATTCGGCAAGCTCCTGCATGATCCCAATCTGTGGCATCTCAATCGCCGCTCTGTTGCCGGCGCCTTCGCCATTGGACTCTTCTGGGCCTTTGTCCCGATACCGTTCCAGATGGTCTGCGCTGCGGCCACCGCCATACCGACGCGGGTCAACCTGCCGATCTCCGTCGCCCTGGTATGGATTACCAACCCGTTCACCATCCCGCCGATGTTCTACTTCACCTACCTTGTCGGCACCTGGCTGCTGGGCGTGCCACCGATAACGGAAGGTTTTGAGATGACCGCAGAGTGGTTCGAATCAAGTCTGGGGGCGATCTGGAAACCGTTGCTGCTGGGCAGCCTGCTCTGCGGCTCCATCTCAGCGGTGGTGGGTTACTGCACCATGCGCGGGCTGTGGCGTCTGCACATCGTCCGCCGCTTCAAAGCACGAAAATTACGCAGAAGCTGAGGATAACACCCCGTCATTCAGGTGCAGCACGCGATCCATGCTGCCTGCCAGAGCTAGATCGTGGGTAACAATAATAAAGCTAGTGTCGATCTCCTGGTTCAACTCCAGCATCAGTTGATACACCTGCTCCGCTGTTTTTGCATCAAGGTTACCGGTGGGTTCATCGGCAAGAACACAGCGGGGGTTGTTGACCAGCGCCCTCGCCACCGCCGCCCGCTGACGTTCACCGCCGGATAGTTCGCCGGGTTTATGTTCGAGACGATGACCCAACCCCACCCGTTGCAGGATGGCTTCAGCTCTCGCCTTTGCCTCAACTACCGCTGTACCGCCAATCAACAGCGGCATGGCAACATTCTCCAGGGCGGTAAACTCCGGCAGCAGGTGGTGAAACTGGTAGACAAAACCCAACTTGCTATTGCGCAGATCGCCCCGCTCCCGCTCCCCAAGGGAGCTGAGATTTATTCCTTCCACCATCACTTCGCCGCCGCTACTGCGATCCAACCCACCAAGACAGTGCAGCAGTGTACTCTTGCCCGAGCCTGAGCTGCCGACGATGGCGAGACGCTCTCCCCGCTCCACCCTTAGATCAACCCCCTTCAGAACCTCCACCTGAAGCTTGCCATCGGCAAAATAGCGGGTCAGTGAACGACACTCCAGTACCGGCTGACTACTCATAACGCAGCGCCTCCGCAGGCTGAGTGCGGGAGGCCTGCCACGCCGGATAAAGGGTAGCCAGCAGGGAGATCAGGAAGGCACCGATGCCGATCATAGAGACATCATCCCAGTGAAGATCAGAAGGGAGAGCGCTGATGTAGTAGACGCTTGAATCAAGAAACTCCACACCGAACGCCCTTTCGATACTCGCCACCAGACGCTCAAGGTTATAGGAGAGGAGAACGCCGCCGATGACTCCGAGCAGGGTGCCGATAAAGCCGATAGCGGTTCCCTGGATCATAAAGATACCCATGATTTTCCCGGGAGAGGCACCGAGGGTGCGCAGGATAGCGATATCGCTCTGTTTATCCGTCACCACCATCACCAGAGTGGAGACGATATTGAAAGCAGCCACCGCCACAATCAGGAAGAGGATGAGCGACATCATCCGCTTCTCGGTACGCAGGGCGCTGAAAAAGTTGCGGTGCTGCTGAGTCCAATCACTCACCCGATAGATTCCACCCATCTCCCCGGCCAGCTCACGGGAGACCTGGGGGGCGAGATAGAGGTCATCGAGTTTCAGACGAATACCGGTGACCCCCTCCCCCAGCCGCAGCAGTTTTGCCGCATCCTGAATATGAACCAGCGCCACGCCGCGGTCATACTCACCCATCCCCACCTCGAAGATACCGCGCACGGTAAAGCGCTTAAGCCGCGGCATGGTACCGGCCGGTGTCACACGGATCTGTGGAGTGACCACGGTCACCTTGTCACCGACGGCAACCCCCAGCAGTGCAGCCAGCTCTTTACCGAGGATAATATCGAAGCTGCCGGGAGTGAGCAGATCGAGGGATCCAATATTCATATGCTCACCCACATCCGAGACATTGGGCTCCTGTTCCGGAAGCACCCCTCGCAGAAGCGCACCGCTGACCCGCTGACCATTGGTGAGCATGGTTTTGGCCTCGACATAGGGCGCCTGCCCAATGACGTTGGGGTGACCCACTGAGAGGCGCATCGCCTCCTCCCACTCCTCCAGCTTGTTGTCATAGGCGGAGATGGTGGCATGGGAAGCCATACCGAGGATACGTTCCCTTATCTCCTTGTGAAAACCGTTCATCACCGATAACACAGTAATCAGCGCCACCACCCCGAGCATGATCCCAAGCATGGAGATGGCGGAGATAAAGGAGATAAAATGGTTACGCCGCTTGGCACGGGTGTAACGCAATCCGATATAGAGTTGAAGAGGTCTGAACATAGGGGCGAATTAGAACATATTCACTGCGGTTCGGCACTGGCCGGATAAGAAAAAAGGGATGCATAGGTCGCGGAGAAGACGCAGTGTACGCGGAGAAACACTGTCACAATGCAACTATTCAGCACAGTAATCCAGAACCCATGTGTAGGAGCGAACTTGTTCGCGAAGAGCACGTTTCGTAGTCCATCGCGAACAAGTTCGCT
>JBEVXT010000218.1:10670-14936 GCA_040505955.1 Sedimenticola sp.
AACTATTCAGCACAGTAATCCAGAACCCATGTGTAGGAGCGAACTTGTTCGCGAAGAGCACGTTTCGTAGTCCATCGCGAACAAGTTCGCTCCTTGTACATCACCTTTGTTCCACCATAACTGTGGTTTTTAGTATTTTGGTACAGAGCCGGTTTAAAGATAAAAAAGCACACAATGCGAGTTTATGTGTGCAGCCATCAGCCAATGGTGATTGTTGGCAGTTGTGAACGTTCAATCTGAACTCGCTCTTTGGGGGCCATTACTGTTGCCTCACCATCGACCACCAGTCGACCATCCTGGTTCTTCACCTTACAATCGAGGATTACGATCTGTTTTTCATCACGCTTCTCTTTCACTGTTAACTGAACCGTCAATCTGTCCCCGATCCTGACGGGACGACGAAAATTGAGGCTCTGGCCGAGATAGATGCTACCGGGACCAGGCATCACCGTCGCCAGGGCGGCGGAGATTAGTCCCGCCGACCACATACCGTGGGCGATTCTGCCCTTGAACAGGGTATCGGCGGCATACGCCTCGTCGAGGTGCACCGGATTGACATCGCCGGAGGTGGCGGCGAACAGCACCAGATCCTCTTCAGTCAGGCTCTTCTCATAGTCAGCGGTGGCGCCGATCTCCAGTTCCTGGTAGGGAATACTCTCCATTGTTGTCATTGTCTGCCTCGGGGTTATCAACATTATCGGGTCAGGCAAAAGAGGTGTTTGGTGAAGCGGCAGTGTTTGAAGATGGGCGACGCACTGCCAGCATCGTTACATGTAGCAAAGTCACGCTGCTTGAAATAGAACAGAGAGAGTTTCATAAATTCCTCTACAACTACTCGGTAAAAACCCAGCCAATCCTGCTGTTCCTGGTGAACCAACTGGTAGACAAGCTGCACGATTCAAATAATGAGCAGGTGCAGATTCGTAACCAGCTCTATGCTGCACAGAACCTCCGTGGTGCTTCGGAGTGAAGAGTTCACTGCCCATTTAAAAATGTGCTGACTCACTACGCTTTCGCCGGTGACAGGCTGCCCTGCCCTGTTTGTTACCTGTTCCCGCAGTGGTGCATTGGGTGCCAATACCCCTCAGTTCTGTGTCATGGAGTAGGAAGTAGCGCAGCCGCTTCGGCAGGGTAATCACCCACTGCTGCAGGTCAAGAAGTACCTGCGATTTTTGTGTGGCGGCGGGATTACCTACCAATTCACCGTCTGGTCATACTCTAATCCCGGTGCTGGATCCACGGCATCAACATCCCATATCTGACACTGATCCAACTCCAGGAAAAAAATCCGGTGATCCACAGGCAAGTTGATTGGTGGAACTAATAGTGTTAGCGATAAAGGGGCCTGGTTTTGCCTTGGTTACCGAGGATATGCTTTTTCATTTTCACTCCCAGGGCTGATTCTGTTCTTCCGATAAATCCATACTGCCATGGATCACGGTAATGATTTCCGCCTGTTCTGATCCAGACAAATAAATAATCCGATAACCCTGAAAGATTAACTCTCGAATATCCTCTCGGTCACCAGCTTCCGGCACCATCCTGCCCATTTTGGGAAAGCTTGTCAGTTTTTCAACATGACCAAAAATATGCTCAATAAATTGTTTGGCATAGAAAGGCGAGTCTTTAGCAATATAGTCCCGAATACCCTCCAGATCATCCAGAGCGGGATCAGACCATCGTACCTCAAACATCCAGTAATCGGCGCTTCGCTTCTTCGTGAGAAACGGTACGGCCTTGCTCAATGGCATTGAGTCCTTTTTCGATTTTTTGCTTCACGTACAGCTCGTACATAATATCATTCCAGGATGCCTGCTCAGGCAAGTGATCAATAATTTGTTTAGCGGCTTGTTTAGCGGTTTGCATAGATAATAACTCCGTCAGAAATAGTTTAATCGTCTCTCAACACTGCTCAATAACAGGTTTTTAAGGATAGGAATTTCAACCCATAAAATCAACCTATTTCACACCATCCAGCAATGTATTCTGTCACCTCCACATGGATTTTTTGATTTTAGTGCACACCTCCCAAAATCACCATCAAAAAACACCACAAGCCATTGATCTTACGGTATAAACCTACGTTATTGGCTATGAAAACTGTTGGCGGTTGAGTTGGTTCGCGTTCGGCGATGGCTGCTCCCGGCATCCGGCCTCCCTCAGCATTAGTACATCCGTTGATTGCCTGCAAATAGGGTATGGCACACCCCGGATATTGCTGTAACTAAGCAATATCGCCAACCGGGAACCCCAGTTTTTTCATATGCTGCCTGATATTCTGCAGCGCCAGTGGCAGCAGCTTCTCATCCAGACCGGGGTAGATCGCCTCTGCGATCTCATCTACCGCTTTACCCTCGGTATGAAACCGGTTCACCATGGCCTCCCGCTCCCGGCGGTGCTGCAGTGCCCGCTGGAGTAGATCTGTTCCGCCGACGGCGATACCGTGTGAGGGGATAACGGCTTGTGGTGCAAGTGCTATCACCCGCTCCAGTGAATCGAAATAGGCCTGCATATCCCCTTCTGGCTCGGGAATCACCACCGATGCCATCTGCTGCGCCAGGTCACTGACAAAGAACCAGCTCATATCCTCGGGAGCAAGGCCAATCATACCGTCGTCATGCCCGGGCAGCTCATAACAGTGGACTTTGCGGCCAAGCCAGACGGTCAGCTCATCCCCCTCGGCCACCTCAATCCAGCGAAGCTTGCCGCCGTACTCTTCCTTCCAACGATGTTGCAACCGCTCCCTGGTTCTTTTTGAGCAGAGCAGCGGAACGCCAAAATGGGCTGCCAGTTGAGCTGCATACTGGTGGTGGTCAGGGTGGTGGTGACTGATGAGAATACCGTCTATCGGTCGTGTCTCCAGGGTAGTGATCAACCGTTGCAGAACCGCCTGTGATTTGGGTGATGGATCCACCAGATAGCGTGGGTGCTCATCACCGCCGATCAGCAGGGCGTTGGTGAACTCCGCTGGCGGCAGTGTGTTGGAAGGTACGGGAATCTGCCCCAGCCCGCAGATCATTTGATAATAGGGGAGTTCAGTCTCTGTATCGTATTGCAGGTTGAACGGTGAGGCCGCCACTGCGGAGAGGTCTGTAGAGAGGGCCTGTACGGTATTGGCAATGGGTACCACCATCAATCCTTCACCACTACGGTAGCGCTGCAATAATGCCTTTGCCTCAAGCCACCCCGCCCAGGCGATCTCTTGACTATCGGGACGCAGTGGGGGCCGCCTCTTGAGTATTACCTTGAAATAGTGGGTACTGAAGCGGATTTTCTGAAATGCCGGTGTCTGTGCCAAACCAAAGTGAACAACACTCTCCACCTCCCCCGCCTCAACCGCCGCTATCAGATCGTACTCCAGCTCCTCTTCCAATTCCCGGGCCAGGGCGTGCACCTGTTCACCGGGAAAGGGTGAAAGCAGGGGGTGACGATAGCTATAGCCATGATCCTCATTATCGATCTTTCCACCGGGAAATGCGTAATAGCCGGGGAAGGCGTGCAGGTAGTCCTGACGCTTGATGAAAAAAATATCATTCTCGTGTACAAAAATCGCTGTTACCGCTTCACGCATACTCGTGCTACCGGGAGATTTCAAACATCTGCGACCAGCAAATTTCCAACTCCGGCCACCACCACCGACAGCATAGCAAAATCGACCGAGCTTCTCGCCTTCAGGTCTACGATCATGCGGTGGTGTCCATCGTAGGCAAAGCTATTCTGCTCCACCCACTGATCGATCATCCGGTTACTGCTCCTGTTCAGCTTAACCGTTTTCAACATTTGTGCTGTCAGCTCCCGCTGGTGTCCATTAAGGGTATCTGTAATGCGCCTTTTAGCCAGATTATGCCAATGGGTCTGCACCCCCAGTCGCTCGATTTGTTGATGCAGCCAGTGCAACTCCAGACGGCTGCCCAGGTTGAAGTAGAGTGAAGCGACCAGCGGCGCCTCTCTGTCGCATTGCTGTCCGATCTCAACAACATCAAGCGCCGCCGCCAGCGGTGCCACAGCACTGACCCGCTGCGCCAGCTCCCGCGGCACTCCGGCATTGACAAAATACTTGATCCTTTTATTGAGTCCCAGCCGATCCTTTGCCGCCAGGGGTTTAGGAAGACTCTCGGTCAACTCGCTCACACTCTGCTGGAAATAGTCAACCAGCTCACGCACCACCACACTGTTGTGCCGCGAACGCAGTATCCAGGTCACCGCCTGCTCCAGCATCTCTGCAACCATGCACATCATCTCGATCTGAACCGCCGCAGAGATCTG
>JBEVXT010000218.1:15036-30159 GCA_040505955.1 Sedimenticola sp.
TCGCGGTTAAGCATCCGCTTCTGTTCCAGAAAATCCATAAAGCGGGAGTGTTCATAGAGTCGCCGGGCCGCCTCGGATGTCACCATGCTGACCGATTGGGTCTGGGCATAGTTGTCCGCCAGCACCAATTGCGACACCTCATCGGTCATCTCCTCCAGCAGGCGGTTACGCTGCTTGTGGGTCATGTCGCCATTGGCGAGTATCTGGTTCAGCAGGATCTTGATGTTTACCTCATGGTCAGAGCAGTCAACCCCCGCTGAATTGTCGATCGAGTCAGTATAGATCAGCCCTCCCTTCATCGCGTACTCAATCCGTCCCTTTTGGGTAAAGCCGAGATTACCCCCCTCCCCCACAACCTTGCAGCGAAGCTCTCCACCATTGACTCTCAGTGCATCGTTGGCTTTGTCACCAACATCCCTGTGGGATTCGCTCTCAGCCTTCACATAAGTACCGATTCCCCCGTTCCACAACAGATCCACCTGTGCTTTAAGCAGCGCATGAAGCAGTTCGTTGGGTGTCATTCGCTGCTCCTTGAGACCCAGCATCTCTCTCACTTCCGGGCTGAGAGAAACTGATTTGGCACTGCGAAGATAGACGCCACCCCCTTTGGAGATGAGCCGTTTGTTGTAATCCTTCCAGGTTGAACGCGGCAACAGGAAGAGACGCTGACGTTCCGCAAACGAGGCCTCAGGCTCAGGATCGGGATCAAAGAAAATGTGCTGATGGTTAAAAGCAGCAACCAGCTTGATGTGGTGGGAGAGCAACATCCCGTTGCCGAAAACATCACCCGCCATATCGCCGATACCGATCACCCGAAAGTCGGTGGCCTGAATATCAATATCCAGCTCCCGGAAGTTCCGTTTTACCGACTCCCAGGCACCTTTGGCAGTGATCCCCATTTTTTTATGGTCGTAGCCAACAGAGCCGCCGGAGGCAAATGCATCCCCCAGCCAGAAGCTGTACTCTTCTGCAACACCATTAGCGATATCTGAAAAAGCGGCAGTCCCCTTGTCTGCTGCGATCACCAGGTAGGGATCATCCGCATCATGCCGCACCAGCCGCTGCGGTGGGACAACCTCCCCCGCGACCAGATTATCGGTGAGATCAAGCATGCCGCTAAGCAGCGTCTTGTAGCAGAAGATCACCTCCTGTAGCAGTTCATCCTGATTATCCGACTCCGGCATCCGCTTGACGATAAAGCCTCCCTTCGATCCCACCGGAACAATAACGGTGTTTTTCACCATTTGCGCTTTCATCAGACCCAGCACTTCTGTGCGGTAGTCCTCCATGCGATCGGACCAGCGCAGACCGCCACGGGCAATTCTTCCACCACGCAGGTGCACCCCCTCCATACGTGACGAGTGGACATAAATTTCAAACATCGGTACCGGTAACGGTATGCCGGATATCCTAGCGGGATCTATTTTGAAGGAGATGTAGTCCTTATCCCCACCATCAGCTCCGGTCTGGTAAAAGTTACTGCGGAGAGTAGCCTGTATCAGAGAGATGAAGCTGCGAATAATCCGATCCTGGTCAAGACTCTCAACAGCTTCAAGCAGTGACTCCAGCTTATCCAGCTGTTTGTTGAATTTTGCTTCTGAATAACCGCCACCTGGTGAGAATTTCAGCTCAAACAACTTCATCAAACGACAGGTGATGGCGCTGTGCTGGGCCAGCGTGTTGATAATATAACTTCGACTGAAAGGTACATTGATCTGTTTTAGATAACCGCTGTAGGTGCGCAATAGCAGCACCTGCTTCCAGTGGAGCCCGGCATCCGGCACCAGCCGGTTAAAGCCATCATCATTGATCTCACCTTTCCATACCTTGAGAAAGGTCTCCTGCAGACGCTGGCTCTCCTCATCGGAGAGGCTCTCCAGACCCCGTGGATAGTGCATGGAGAAGTCATGAATCCAGATTTCTCCAGATTCATGCTTTACATGGTAGGGTCTCTCTCCAAAGACACTGAGCCCCATATTTTCCAGGATCGGAATCACCTCAGAGAGAGGCATCGGTTTTACCGGTGAGTAGAGACGGAAGTAGATCTTGTCGGTTGATTCGAGCAGGGGGCGGTAGAAGTGGAGTCCCAGATCACCGTTTTCATGCACTGTTTCCATTCTGGCAATATCACCGACCGCAGTTCGCGGATGGAAGTCCTCACGATAGCCAACAGGAAAGGCGTGAGCATACTTGCGCAGATAGTGTGCCGCCATGCTTTCGCCATAGAGATCCATCAATGCACTCTGCAGGCCGTCCTGCCAGGTGGTGGCCGCCTTCACCACCCTGCTCTGCAGTTCATCGCCATCATATTCGATTTCGCTGTCGGCCGGGCAGTGGACAATAAAATAGAGGCGCGCCAGTATCGACTCGGAGAAACGGGTATCAAACTCCACCTCGGTACCCTGAAAGGCCTCTATCAATACATTCTGAATACGTACTTTCAGCTCCTTGCTGTAGCTTTCTCGGGGCAGATAGATCAGACAGGAGAAGAAGCGCTTGAAGGGATCACGGGTGACAAACAGACGGGTTCGCTGTCGTTCCTGGAGACCGTGAATATCCATCGCCATCGATCTCAACTCATCGACCGGTACCTGAAACAGGGCATCACGGGGATAGGTATCGAGCAGATTGTTCAACGCTTTTCCCGAGTGCCCTATGGCGGAAAGCCCGGCCCCCTGCACCACTTTCATCACTTTTTTGCGCAGCAAGGGTATATTTCTCGGCGGGCTGCTATAGGCGGTTGATGCAAACAGGCCGATGAAACAGTAGAGCCCAACCAGCTTCCCCTTGCTGTCAAAACGTTTGACCGCCACCAGATCCATATAGGCGGGCCGGTGTACTGTAGAACGAACATTGGCTTTCGTCACCACCATCAGGTCAGCGTTGGTTGCCAGCGTCTTAGCCAGATCGGGCACTACCGACTCGATGCTGCGAACCCCACCCCCGGGTTCACGGAAAAGTCCAAGTACCGAGTACTCACCCAGCTGCATCTGCAGCTGTTCCTCTCTCTTGATCAGATCAAACTCGCAGTAGGCAAGAAAGGTGAAATGGCCGTTGTGCAGCCACTCAAGGAAATCCGCCGACTCCCGGAGTTCATCCGCAGCTACCGGATGCCCATTGGATACCAGCTCATCACGTACTGTGCAGATACGCGAGCGCATATCCTTCCAACCCCGATTGGCGCAACGAACATCATCGATAACCAAAAACACCGTCTGTTGAAGTTGATCCAGCAGGTCACGGGAGAGCTGCTTGTCGACATAAAAGCGGATCAGCGATTCGGCGTTGCCGCGTTTCTCGGAGAAACCGAATAGTGCTTCCAGCCTCCCGCTCTTGTTGCGCAGAGTTCTTACCACGGGATGAATGGTGAGATGAATGGTGAGCCCCATCTGATTGATAGCCATCGACAGCGAATCAACAAGAAACGCCATATCGTCACAGGCGACCTCAATAATGGTATGTGAACATTGCCAACCATGTTCTTCAAAATCGGGATTGTAGACACGCACCGTCGGCAGGCTGCCGTCTCTCTCTTTCAGCAGTTGCCAGTGGGCAATAACCGCCCCCAGAAGGTCAGTGACACTTTCGCCCTCCAACTCATCCGCAGGGATATAGCGATAGTAGATGGCAAGCAGCGCCTTAATCTGATCGATATCACTGTCACTGAATTGGGACTGGGGGTAGTTGGAAAACTCACTCTCTAATTGATGCTGCAGCAGCAAACCTGATTTTTTTGTCATTATCCTAGAATCCGCAGTTGGACGAGATCAGGATTCAGGAGCACGACATTCCTTAATCCCTGACTTTATAATAGATCAGACCTGACGAGAAAGTGAATGATTTCACCAGCGATCCACTGCGGACAGAAAAAACTGCGTAGCTCAGTAGGGGTGAATCAAACAGGAGGGGGTATTGACCACTACGTGATGGACGATGAAACCCCGTTTCAGGCGTACTCATCCACGCCCAGCAGGCTGCTGATGCGATCACGCTCTTCGCTATTTTTGAGTGCGCCATAGGCACCTATGGCGTGGCGGCCGCGGGTGCTGTTCTGCTCAGCCATGGGGTGCTTCTGTTGCAGCAGCTCGGCACGTATCTGAAGACCTTCGAGCATATCCCTGGAAACCGGCGGCGGGGGTGACGGCTTATTGGCCGACGTCTGCTCGTTGGAGTTGCCGACCTCAACCGAAGGCTGCAGCGGAACCAGCGATCGGGCAATCGCATGGTCGACCAGGGGATTGGTGAGGGAGTCTATGGAGCCCATGGCTACATCTTATTCGGTACGCGCTGTCAGCCCGGAGGCCAGCCCATGCGACGGGCACCCATCAGGTGTAGATGAATATGGAACACTACCTGTCCACCCTCCTCATTGCAGTTGATCAAGGTTCGGTAACCTGCACTATCGACACCTTCCAGCTTGGCCACAGTGGCTGCAGCCAGATGGAGTTTTCCTATCAATTCAGCGTCCCCCGCCTGTAGGTCATTGAGGGTACTGATATGGCGCTTGGGTATAATCAGCACATGCACCGGAGCCTGGGGATTGATATCCCGAAAAGCCAGCACATCATCATCCTCGTAGACCACATCGGGTGGGATCTCGCGGGATACCATTTTGCAGAAGAGGCAGTCATCCATTGTTTTCACCCTTGGTTTATCTCTATGTAGTCTTATTATCAGTCTCTATCAGGAAATGTCGTTGCCCAAACCCAATTTATGACCCAACTATCACTTATCCTGACAGAAAACAGGATCACAGTGGGTCAGGCAGAATCTACGCCCACCGATCCTAATAATAGCTCAAATTCAGAACATCCGCCGCCCGGCAAAAGCGTGGGAAAGGGTGCCACTATCGACATACTCCAGATCCCCACCCAGGGGAACCCCGTGGGCTATTCGTGTAATCGTTATCTGCCGCCCGTTCGCCATCTCGCTGATGTAATGGGCCGTTGCCTCACCCTCCACCGTTGGATTGGTGGCAAGTATCAGCTCCCCCACTTGTCCCTCGTCAAGAATCACTGCCAGCTGATCGAGACCAATCTCCCGTGGCCCAATGCCATCCAGTGGAGAGAGCCGCCCGCCAAGGACAAAATAGCGGCCGCGATAATCGGTAGCCTGCTCGATAGCAGCAACCTCAGCCGGTGTCTCAACCACGCACAGTTGACTGTCGCTTCGGTTGTAATTGGCGCACAGAGTGCAGATTTCCGCTTCGGTGTAAGTGCGGCAGCGGCTGCATTGGCCAATCCGCTCCATCGACTCCGCCAATACGCTTGCAAGATGACGGGCGCCCTCACGGTCACGCTCCAGCAGATAAAACGTCATACGCTGGGCAGACTTTGAACCAACACCGGGAAGACAGCAGAGTGCATCCATCAATTGGTTAAGAAGAGGCTGGCCGGACATCGGTCAGAACGGCATCTTGAAGCCGGGGGGGAGATCCATGCCGGAGGTCATGCCCGCCATGCTCTCCTGAGTCTTATCGGCAACACGGTGTGTCGCATCATTGAGCGCCGCCGCGATCAGATCCTCAAGCATCTCCTTGTCGTCACCCATCAGCGCGTCGTCGATCTCCACCCGGCGCACCTCATGTTTGCCGTTCATGGTGATCTTAACCATGCCGCCGCCGGACTCTCCGGTGATCTCTTCCTGTGCGAGGCGCTCCTGGGTTTTCTGCATCTCCGCCTGCATCTTCTGGGCCTGCTTCATCAGGCCGCCTAATCCACCTTTCATCATTTTCGTCTCACCTCTCGCTACTACCCGCTTGCGGGATAAATCAGTTCAGCCGCGAATGAACGCGAATGAACGCAAATATCAAAAAAACCTCAGTTCCTGCTCACTCATCAACCGGGCGTATTGATTCCGCTATGAGACGGGCACCCATACGCTCCTCCAGGGCCGAAACCAGCGGGTCTTCAGCCATTATTTTCTCCGCCTGTCGCTGTTTGTCTGCGGCGGCGATGGCCTGGCTCCTTGCCGGGGTCACGGCATCTGCGGATCCGTGCAGTATCTTCAACTCAATTTTCTGCCCCAGGGCCGCTTCCAGGGCGTTACACAGGCGCTGTTTCGGTCGATCCACCTGCAGATGCTGGTGTTGCGGATCCAGCTTGAGCACCAGGAGAGAACCATCCCAGCTCTCATAGATGCAGTTGTTGACCAGCTGCAGGGCGATGCCACCGAGATCCAACGACTCCACCACCTGCTGCCAACGGCTTGGATCCAACTCTTTTGGAGCGGGCTTCAATGCCGGATGGAGGGTTGAAACCTCAGCTTCTGTGGATGGCTCCTTTAACTTCTCTGTGGATGGTTCCTTTATCTGTGGAGGGGATTCAGGACGTTTTTTTTTTCAGCTGCAGGCAAAGGACGTCTTGGGGCGCCCGCCGGAGCATCACTCCCGGCACCGTCTGGGCGAAATGCCAGCATCCGCAGCAGGATCATCTCAAATCCCACCCGGGGCTCCGGCGCCAGGGGCAGATCCCGTTGACCGATCAATCCGATCTGGTAAAACAGCTGCACATCCTCCGGCTTCAGGTTGGTCGCTAGCGCCCGCACTCGCTCCTCATCTCCGGCGCTGTTGTCCACTGCATCCGGAACCACCTGGGCCAGGGCAATACGGTGCAGCAGAGAGAGCAGTTCCTGGAGCACCCCGGCAAAGTCGGGAGCCATCTCCGCCAAATCCGACACCTGAGAGATCAGGCGCTCACCCTCGCCTCGCCCCAGTGCTTCCACAAGCTCATAAATACGATCCCGAGCAATGGTCCCGAGCATCGTCCTCACCTCATCCTCCATCACCCGGCCGGCACCGAAGCCAATCGCCTGATCCATCAGGCTGAGGGCGTCGCGCATGCTGCCGTCCGCCCCGCGCGCCAGGTTTGCCAGTGCCGGTTGCTCGTACTCTATCTCCTCTCGCTGCAGCAACAGCTGCAGATACCCCTGAATCTGCTCCAGGGGGAGACGTTTCAGGTTGAACTGAAGGCAGCGCGAAAGTACCGTCATGGGTACTTTTTGCGGATCAGTGGTGGCGAGTAGGAATTTAACGTGGGGGGGTGGTTCCTCCAGTGTCTTCAGCAGCGCATTAAAGCTGCTGTCGGAGAACATGTGCACCTCATCTATGAGATAGACCTTGTAGCGCCCCCTGACGGGTGCATAGGGGACGTTATCCAGCAGTTCGCGGGTCTGATCCACCTTGGTGCGGGAGGCGGCGTCCACTTCCAGCAGATCGACAAAGCGCCCCTCGTCGACCTCACGGCAGGCGCTGCACTCTCCACAGGGAGTGGAACTGACCCCTTTCTCACAGTTGAGCGATTTGGCAAAGATCCGTGCCAGTGTGGTCTTACCCACCCCCCGGGTACCGGTAAAAAGGTAGGCGTGATGAAGCCGGTCATTATCCAGTGCATTGCTCAGGGCACGCACCACGTGCTCCTGCCCCACCAGTTCGCTGAAGATGCGGGGGCGCCACTTGCGGGCCAGAACCTGGTAAGACATGGGCTGTATGGGCACTCTCAGTAGCAGGAAAACAAGGAGAGATGATTTTACCCAATGCGCCGGGCAATTCACAGCAGCAGTGGAAAAAGGGTGGCGGCCCGTACCAGCCACACCCCGGCACACGAGTCAATTGCTGCGGCTGCTCCCTTCCAGGCCTGACCGGGTTCACAATCTATCGTTGCGAGGGGACCGATACAGGCCACCATTACTCGAAATAAAACCGTACGGTTTTGTAGAGCCGTGGATTATCCCGGTCTATCTGCGGGTGGTCAACCACTCTATTGAGTAGTCGCTGAAAAAATTGTGCTACATAGTGTCCGTCAAGAAACATGAAAAGCGGGACGCAGAGATCGCAAAGAAACGCAAAGTACGCAGAGAATTTAATACTAAATCAATGAGTAACTCTGCGACCTCTGCGCTAGTTCGCGTGCTCTGTACGGCAGGGGTCGGAGTCGATTGCGTTGAATATATCAGGGAAATATTCGCTATTTCAGCGCAATCGACTCCGACCCCGAGTGTGCTGAAGAAATTGTGCTGTATCTACCTCAGAACCCTTCAAAAACACTCTGCGGCCCATCGTTTCCACTATGGGTCTGGATTGAGCTGAGCTCAAGGTACTCCAGTAGATCGTCCTCAGGCACGGGTTTGGAGAAGAAGTGGCCCTGAAACAGGTCGCACCCTTTTCTCTTCAGAAAGTTGAACTCCCCGCGGGTTTCGACACCCTCGGCCAGTACACTCAAGCCCAATTTTGACGCCATGGTGATGATTGCCTCAACAATTGAGACGGTATCCGGGTCTTTTAGCAGCTCACAGACAAAGGAGTGGTCGATCTTGATCTCATCCAGAGGCAACTGCTTGAGGTAGGCAAGTGATGAATAGCCGGTGCCGAAATCATCAATCGAAAAACGGACTCCCAACCGCTTCAACTCAACCATCTTCGCCATCGTACTGTCATTGCCGGAGGCGAGCATAGTCTCCGTCAACTCCAGAGTGAGGCGTGAGGGGTTGGCGCCGGACTTCTCCAAAATAGCGCTAACATGGTCGGCAAAGTCTGCTTGCTGAAACTGCTGGGGACTGACATTGACAGAGAGGTAGGTCGGCCCCCACCCCGGCGCCCGATCATCCAACCGGCACAACAGATCACACGCCTCTGTCAGCACAAGGTCGTCGAGGCTGCCGATAATACCCATCTCAGCCGCAACCCGGATAAACTCAGAGGGTGGAATCATCCCACGTTCGGGGTGCCGCCAGCGCAACAGCGCCTCGGCACCAATCGTGTTGTTGTTACCATCGAGCTGGGGCTGCCAGTGAACCTCCAGCTCATCCCGCTCCAGGGCCGAGCGCAGATCCACCTGGATCTGCAGCTGCTGCTCCGACTCCTGCTGCATACTCGGGAGAAAAAAACGGATGGTGTTGCGACCATCCGATTTTGCCCGATACATTGCGGTATCGGCGTGCATCAGCACATCGTCGGCGGACTCCTGATTCAGCGGGAACAGAGCGACACCAATGCTCGAGGTCGCATAGAGCCGGTGGCCCTGAATACTGTACGGCTCAGAGAGGGTGGTGAGCACCTTTTGCGCCACTACCTCTGTATTTTCGGCAATCTCCTGATAATTCCCACCGCTTTCGGAGAGCAGCAGCACAAACTCATCCCCACCCAGTCTCGCTGCGGTATCCTCACTGCGTAGACAGGAGTTGAGACGACCGGCGACCCTTTTCAGCAGTGCATCACCCAAGGGGTGGCCCAGGGTATCGTTAATGGTCTTGAAATTATCAAGATCGAGAAACAGCAGTGCACCGATTCTATGATAGCGCCTGCAGCGGGCCAGCATCTGGTTCAGGCGGTCAAGCAGCAGACGGCGATTGGGCAGATCGGTAAGCGCATCGTAGGTCGCCTGGTACTCTACCTGTTTACGCGCCTGCTGCTGCTCGGTTACATCCCTAAAGCGCCAGATCCTGCCGACGACCTCACCGGCCACCCGCTGGGGCTGGGAGATAGACTCAAACAGTCGACCATCTGTGAAACGCAGCAGATCCCTGGTCACCGCCTCTGGTGACTCCAACAAATCTTCCATTCGGCTGCAAAACCAGCCGCTCTCCTCCAGTAGGGGCAACCCAAGAACTTCTTTCCAGCACTCATCATCGCCACTGAAAGCATCGTCGGAACACCCCCAGATTTCTGCGAGGCGGCGATTGTGTCGTTCAACCCTCCCCTCTCTATTGAGTACCAGGATACCATCAGCACCCGACTCGATAATCGACTCCAACAGCTGAATCTGCCACTTCAGGGATTCAGTTTCCTGGATTGGCCCATGCTCAGGAGCGGCAACGCCTAGGGCCGACTTTATCTCATCCTCCCCCCGGCCGGAGCTGTGTTCAACTTTCTCATGGGTGAGACGGATCATATCGGCAATACGCTGATTCAGTATTTGAAATTGAGACAGGAGATCCGGCTCTATCGGATCGCTGTTGATCGGATCAGTTTTGGGCAAACCGCTACACACTCCATGTAGGGAAAGAATTAACAGCCAACTACACCATCAAGCCACCGGCTTGATCGGTAAGACTTTAGGAGTATCTTAGTCATAATTCAATCCGCCCACAGACAAACCATGACGAAAAGCAGACAATTGGATCAACTAATCAGGGAAAAAACCGATCCGAGCCTGATTCATAGCAGCCGTATCCACCGGCTCGACAGCTACCTACCACAGCTGCCGAACGCTGACTGCTACATCAAACGGGAGGATGAGCTGAACCCCGCTGTCGTCGGTGGTAAGTGGAGGAAATATCTCAGCTTACTGCCGGCCATCGCACGATCCGGAGCGGACGAGGCGATTCTGATCGGCAGCGCCCACTCGAACAACGTTATGGGACTGGCGCAGTTGCTGATCCAGCGGGGAATTGGCGTCAGCGCCTGCCTCAAACGACCGGGCGGAGACGAACTCACCGGTAACCACCTTTTTCTACGGATGCTGGTAGATGCTGGCAAAATCCGCTATCTCGGCCACAATCAGTGGCCCGAGGCAGAGGCTATTGCAGAGCAATGGGCGATAGAGCAGCGGGCGCAGGGAAAAACCGTGGTAGTCATCCCTGAGGGGGGAGATCATCCGGGAGTGTTGCCGGGCACCCTGACCCTGGCTGAAGATCTGCGGCAAAATGAGGAGCAATCAGGCATACAGTTTGACCATATCTGGACCGACAGCGGCACCGGAGTCAGCAGTATCGGCCTGCTACTGGGAATGCAACTGCTGGGAATGACTGGGCGGCAGGTACATATCACACTGATTGCCGGTGATGAAGAGGCCTATCACAGACGTTTTCAGCGGCATCGGCAGTGGCTTGAAGGGGAGTTGGCGAGGGCGCTGCCGGAAAAGATGCCAGCAATAGACTTTATCAAACCCGCCACCGCCCGCTCATTCGGCAGCGTCAACAAAACCCTTCTGCGGGAAACCATGGCCATCGCTCGGCAAACAGGCCTGCTTATGGATCCGGTCTACTCCGCCAAGCACCTCTATACCGTCAAGTGCGCCATGGAGAGAGATCCGCCCAAGGGGCACCAACTGATCCTCTACAACGGCGGCCCCCTGGGGATCTGCGGTTTTCAAAAATGGCTTGCGGATGACATGGATAATGGGGAAGCGGTAACATCAGGGTGGAGACTCACCCTTTAACCACAAGGCACACCACTCCATGTCAAAACTGATCATCGTCATCATCATTGCCATCATCGTTGGCGCCATCTACTTTGAAAAGCGTCGTGGCAGCGGTTTAGAGAAGATCGCCACCAGCCTGGGATTTGATTTTGTTCCCGGACAGCACAGCCTGCCAAAAGAGCTGGAGCAGATCAGTTTCGACCTCTTTACCCAGGGCCCGGCGAATATAAACAACCGTATGACCGGCCATAAGGACGCTCACGAAATATCCATTTTTGATTTCACCTACACCGCCACGGCAAGTGGCGAGGGTGATAACAGGATGCCGGTGGCTGATGATCAGTTCGACATGGAGAGCCGCAGTCAGAGCGTGATCTGGGTAAGGTTGAAAAAAACCCTGCCAGAGTTCGATCTCAGCCCCAGACGCATACACAAACGCACCGTGGCTGCACGGTTTAACCTCGGCCAGGTAACATTCGATGGGCAGTCAGCATTCAATCAGCAGTTCAGCCTCCTTGGCCGGGATGGGGAGAAACTGCGACAACTCTTCTCACAGAAGCTGATCGACCAGCTAGCGAGCCTGCCGAACCTGGTAATCGAATCCCGGGGCCACGATCTTCTCTTCTATCGTTTCGAAGAGCGGCCCGATCCAAAATCGATCCCCGGCTTTTTACAGGAGGTCGAGGGCTTGCTGGCACTGCTCTAGCGTTCGTCAAAAAACGGAACACGGCGTATAAAGAAACCCACCAAATTTCAATCAGGGCCTCTTCGTAGCCTCAGAACTCAGTAAATTAGCCAATTATCCACCAAAACAATCGCAAGTTCAGTGATGAGTTTTCAGCGCCATACGGTCACTCATAAGCACCCTGACCAACGATCTTGTGTACACAAAAGCGGCAACTAACAATATTCATCCTCAGCAGCACGATGACGGTTTTTAATCTCAAACTGTATTTTATTATTTTGCAGCAAGCCAAAATGAATAATTCGACCTGATTCATCTGGCATGGTAAGTAAACTTCGGTTCAGTTGATTCAGCAGGTCTTTAATGATGCCGATCAGTTTCGGTGGGAAGTTAGCCTCTGGTAATAATAAAACGTCGACCCCATCGTTTGTCTCTCGAACCAGACCCGCCGATCGGGTAAGATGACGAAACAATACATGGTCATCCCGGTAATTGTCATAGGCATCCTTGAAGGGTTGGAACAACAGATAAAACTGATTTCTTGCCATTATCTTAATACCATCCATCAAGGATTTTTTGAGGGTATTCAGCTTGTAAAAATCATCCTCTATCAGGCTGCTAAGACGAGAGACTTCCTTTTCTGTTTGTGCCATTTCATCTTCAACCAAATTTAACTGTTGTGTCAGTGTCTCAATTTCCTGTTGTCGTTTCGGATTTTCTTTTTTTGCACAGTGTTTACGTAAAAGCAGCGTTTTGAGTTTTTGTTTAATACTGATGCGCTGTTTCTCCAGCGCCTTGTAGGCACCGCTCTTAATCTGCTTGTCGTTCACTGCTGTGGTTAATTCTTTATACGAGATGATACTGTAGCTGGTGATTTCGTTGATGCCAAAATGGACATCCAGGTACTTGAAGTCGTTTTCCTGTAGCCAGCGACTGAACATCAGCTCAATCAGTTCTTCTGCCGGACGTTTCATGTCATTCGCCAGGATAGAGACCTCAATGGTGTTTCCCTTAGGATTGGTCGCACGCACAATGAGACGGCGCAGTTTGTTTTGACGTGACCAGGTATCATCAGTAAATTGAAAGTGATAACGCTTGAGGTCTTTGCTGCTGTTTTTTCCTTTATACAGATTGAAGTCACCCTTCCATTCCCGGTCTTGCTTCAAGTCGCCTTGGTAGCCTTTTTCCCAGGTCACAAAGTAGTTTTTGACTTCCTCTTCAATGAACTGTTTAAACACCTCCAAACCATAGATGCCCCGGTCAACCACGAAAGTTAGTGGTGTTGCCGACGCAAAATCAAACTGTAAGCGGAAAGCGATCACCACCTCAAAGAACCTTTGCCGTAGATCATGGAAGTTATCGTCGTGCCAGACATACACGGGAAAGCCCAGGACGGTATGGATAAAGTCCATGTGCAGTACCTTCTCGGCAAACCGCAGGCGCGAACACCAGCCCTTCAATATCTTGTGCGCGCCGGTGTAATGCTTGCTGTGAGGGTCGTAGTAAAAGTCGCTGCACTGACGGATGCCGACAGAGTCACCGTTTATTCGCCAAAGTGACTTCAGAATGCCCGCTGCAGCCAGTTCCCCCAGAGCCTGACGCTGCTGGTTCAGATTGACCACCACATCGCCGAGAAACCACCGTAGGACATCCCAACTCAATAGTTTGCTTTGTTCAATGTTGATGGCACCCAGCAACACCGTTGCCAGCCATTGTTTGATCAGCACACTGCCATCGCCCAACTGATCGCTCAGGCGATTGAGAGAGGCACTGAACAACAGAATACCCGCGTGATAGCAAAACTGATAGCCCGTCGCGCGGGTGGCGCACAGAGCATGACCATCCAGTGGCGTCTCAGCGGGTAAATCGACCGTGTGCTTGCGATTATGCTCCGCCAGTGCCTGTGTTGGCAGGGTATCTGAAGCAACTTGCCCAGGCAAACGATCTTTTTTATGTTGATCTGAATCTGCTGCCGCAGCTGATTCCGAGGTCTCGTGAGGTGGCACCGGATGTTCATCCGAGATACCACCAGAAACGTCTGACTCCTCCACATCTTCACTGGTGGACTTAACCATGGGGGGCTGTTTCCATTGCGTGAAATGGGGACGCAGCAGCTCACCACTAAGCGACACGTCAAACACCTCAAGGATCTCTTCCCTGATCCGTTTGCTGTAGGTATAGCGGTCTTCGGGATAAATGTCGTTGAAGCGCTGCTGGGCAAAGCTCAGAATTTCCGGTGTCAGTTTGCGGGGGTGTTGACGACCGGCCAGTACCTGTATCAGCTTTTCTGTATCGCCGGACTTCAGCGCGTCGCCCCAGCGTTTGAGCGTCGAATAAGGCACACAGAAGGACTCGGTTAGGGACTTGACCTTCAGTCCGCTATTGTATAATCGCGCCAATAACAATTTGAAGCTTGGGTGCTCCTGGTCATCTTCAACGACTTCGAGCAGTGCCGTACCAAAATAAACCAGCAGCTTTCCAGGTTGTTTTGGGTGCTTGCAGATGGTGAAATAGGGGTTCTTTTTATCGACCCCAAGAACTTCTTGTAATGTGACAGGTACTTCCATAGGTAGCCTTTTTTGTGGTAACTGCCGTAGCGGTTTGCGTCTATTCGCTCACTCGATAAGCCGGTGGATAGAGACGAAGACACGAGTCGATATGAAGCTGACAAGATAAAATTATTTTAATACAGAAGCTATGTGGAATGAGTGCTGAAATATGGGTTTCGAGAGCGATGAACACCTGGATGTCTGTCAGAATATTGAGCTTGGATTGATGCAGCAATATGAAATCAATCCTGCTTTAACCGATTCATTGTGTCTCTTTGCATTGGATCAGACGAAGGTCGCCATAAAGCAGTCATTTGGATTTGCAGCGAATGCAGATAGTGACTGACAACCAACAGGTCAAAGAGATAATCGATTGGTGCGTCACTGTGGGTGTGCAACGAGCAAAAGAAGACGGTGATCTGTCTTTAAAGGAATATGTGAAGCGAATAGAAAAAGTGAAAAAGTCGGTTAAACGACATTCACTGTTTGGCCCCAGAGGCTACTATCAGTTTGTAGCAAAATTCTTATGAGGTTTCCAACAGGCAAACGGTTCGGCCTGACTGATTGAACAGGGTTGGGTAAGATAGGCGTCGAGATAAAATACCAACCTTTGAACTTGCGATTTGGTTGGCCAATAATTGGTCAATTTACTGAGTTCTGAGCCTGGGCTGAGCGGAGCGAAACCCGGGGGGAATAGCGCAATAACTCCCCGGGTTTCGCTTCGCTCAGCCCAGGCTACAGCGTCTATTAA
>JBEVXT010000219.1:0-6251 GCA_040505955.1 Sedimenticola sp.
CGAATAAGCGATCCAAAGACACCACATGTATCGACTGCTAAATTATTGTCTATCCGAAAATCATGAGCGTTGGCACCTTTAAAGGGTTGGTTCAGGTAACTTGAATCAGAATCCAGTGTATGAGTATAAAGATATATGTATAGGCGTCTTGATCTGTATGGATATGGATAATCCTGCTTTTTCAATGAAAGTCGTTGAACGCATGAGGTTAAGTAGCGCAAAATATAAAATACTATGCGTGCCTGCAGATATGGGTAGTGAATGGCTTCAGGGAGATGCACTTCCTTTTCCAAAAAAGTATCAAGGTCTGTATGTCGTTCTATGTAACAATAATAAAACGCATGAAAGTCGGTGTAATAGTTTTGTTGCCGATACAAAAGGATATAAAATAGTTAAACAAAATGGTGTGGAGCCAATATATGTGGAGATATCCTAACAAGGAGGTGAGCCAGACGTTGTGAACGGTGCCATTTTTTGTGCGCGTTCGCTTCGCTCTCTTTGTAGCATAAAAAACAGTACAGTCAAAAACGCTGGTTACCTCGGCGTTATGTTTCAAGGTGGCTTAATTGGACAAACAAAATAAATCAAATTTCAGCATTAAAAATATCCCACTAATTATCGCCGCTATTGGTCTACTTGCACCAGCAGGATATATTATCGGTGTTAGTTATTATCAAGGTGTTTTAACTGCGTATGGTGTTAGTCCAGATAGCTTTCCAATAACAGCTCATGACGTATACGTTGCTGCATACTACGCAATAGGACTCCTGTTACTTGAAATCACCAGAATTATAGGGTATGTATTTAAATTGGTGATTACTCCACCTGGAGTATATTGGTTGGTAGCGGGGTTGCTCGCTTTGATATTATTCGTTTACATGCTCATTAAACGGCTATCTTTACCAAGAAGCACAAAAAGTGAATGTATTTTGAAGGTGGTTAGGAAGTTGCTAGCTTACTTACACTGGGATAACAATGCTTTTTCCAAAGCTGTTGGGGTAACCAGCCTTTTGTCATATGGTGTATTTACGATTCTATCGGTTCTTATGATGCTAGCTATATTATGGTTTTTTATCCCTATGGCGGCACATTATGAAGGTAGGGATGTAACCAGAAAAACAATAGATATCTATCTTGAAAAAGGGTGCGTTGTTAAAGAAAATGAAATATGGAGTAACTGTAAAACTCTGTTAAGTAAAGACAATAAAGCTATTTATACAGGTATCTTAGTTGCTCATTCTAGTGATTATTTAGCATTCTTCACTGAAAAGGGCTCTTTTGTGTTAAAAATACCAAGTGGAGCTGTTATTGTTAATGGGCTACGAGGAGAGAAACATAACGAATAAGGACAAGTCCGGGGATTGGCAGAATGCTTATATAAGGAATTATCTTTTTTTCAGCCACTCCTGGACTGACATTCACCTGGAGTGTCAGCTGGAAAAATAGGCGGCTTGGCTAAAGAGCGGTACCAGTCCGCCCTTTTTTGCATGATTTTCTGTAGAAAATGGGTTCTTCAGGCAAGTAGTGATGGGTGTCCTGTCTTTCTGTGGTAAGACTGTGCTATTTCTGGGGGGATGGGAAGCATAGGAGGATATTTTTTGCTGGATATCTTGTTTATATTTTATGTTATGTCGATCTTAACGCTACAGTATCAATGGGTTTCTTGTCAAGGATTTATTTTCTCTGTAGGATATACAGAAACTAGATAATCACTAGTTAGGCATTATAAATGCGTAGATTTAACCTTATCGAAAATGCAAGTGACTCTTTAGAGCATGCTCTGGAGCATATGGGGCCTATACAAAAAAATGATGCCGGTGACTGGAAAAGAATCATTGTTGGCTTTGCCCATGTTATTGAGTTGCTATTCAAGGAAAAATTGAGGCAAATACACCCTGCCTTTGTTTTCACTAATATTGATAAATACCCATCATCAGATGCACATACAGTTGGAGCAGAGCTTGCCTTTAAAAGGCTTCAGAAAGTTGGAAACATCGATTTCTCAAAAACTGAAATTAGCGCAGTAAATACTGCCAGAGAAAAGCGAAATGAAATTGAGCATTTTGAATTCACTATATCTGAACGAGAGGCGAAAGCATTAGTAGGGCAAGCACTATCATTCATATTGAGCTTTTCTGAAGAACATCTTTCTTTAGACTGGAAAGAGAAGCATCTAAAAAAGGGGAAGTGGTATATCCTTTCTCGATATACTGAGTTTTATGATGAGCTTCTAAGTAAGGCAGTGAAGAAAATTGAAGCTAATGAGATTTATGTTATTGAGTGTACATTATGCTACAACGAGGCACTTGATGTAGAGGAAGGAAAGTGCTTGGTCTGTAGTCATAAAGAAGAAGTTTTAGAGTGTAGGTGGTGTGGTGAATCATACATCCATTCATCCTGTGAATACGATATAGAGGCTGAGCTTTGTCCAAGTTGTGAATGGAAAGACGGACATGCAGCTGCACACTGTGAAAAATACTAGCCTAACAAAACCATTCACCGGACGCGCCAAAGGCGCGCGCCGGTGATGGTAAACGTTATATTTCAAGCTAGTTCAACTTATATTATGTTTTAGGAGATTTTGATGGAATTTATTACTTCAGCTGTATTATCAGGAATTCTATATGACATGTTAAAACATGGCGTCGTTATTTCTGCTGGTAGTGTGAAAGAAAAGCTAAAAGATTGGGTTGTTGGTGACATTATTGCGCCAGCTTTATCTGATGAATTAAATAAGCTGAATCTAAATGACGAGCTGAGTGAATCAGCTATAGAAAAGAGAATTGATCAGTCTTCAAATATTCTAGAGCTTATTTCAAAAATTAAGAAAGTCGAGAATGTAACTACGATCATCCAAAGCCATAGTGGTAGTGGTGACAATATTGGTAGGGATAAAGTTTCAAAATAAAAGGAATTAAATATGGATAACGATGAGTCAAATGTAGAGCAAAATCATTCCGGACCAGGGCATAATATTGCTCGTGATATGAATGTATATAACTTCGGAAAACATGACTTTGCTACAGACTTGGCCATTGCCATTTTAATTGGCGCTTGGGACGAGACCAAGATAAGCGATATTTCTTTCATTGAATCTGTAACTAAAGAACAATATTCTGATTGGGTTACAAAAATACGGCAGATTGAATCTGGAAAAAATAGTCCTTTATTACATGATTCTGGAAGATGGTCTGTTCGGAATAGAGTTGATGCATGGAAAAACGTTGCATCTCGACTATTTAATGACCACTTAGACAGGTTCAAAGAAGGCTCCATTGAAATATTATGCTCAATTGATCCTAAATTTGATTTAAAACCAGAAGATAGGTATGCAGCTTCAATTTATGGAAAAGTTCAATCTCATAGTATCGTAATTCGCAACGGTATTTCTGAAGGTTTAGCACTCATAAGTACCGCCAATGAATATCTCACTAATTGTTCTAATAATTATGGTGAGATAATAGCTAACAGTATAGTAAAGGAAGTGTTTAGCTCTTCAAATTGGAAGCTTTGGGCTAGCACTCAGGATATTCAGCCGGTTATGGCTGAAGCAGCTCCTAATGAGTTTCTTGACGCGGTTGAAGCTGCCGTTATTCATTTAGATAAGCCGTTCAATGCTCTATTTTCACAAGAAGGTGTTGGGGGCATAACAGGCGCGAATTACATGACAGGCCTTTTATGGGCACTAGAGAGTCTGGCATGGTCTCCGGTCTATTTAACCCGCAGTGTAGTACTGCTGGGTGAAATGGACAGTCACGACCCTGGAGGTAATTGGGCTAATAGACCTGCTAACTCAATTATCGATATCTTACTTCCATGGCATCCGCATACTACAGCATCCTTTGATAAAAGACTTGCATCCATTAAAGCATTAGAACGAGAATTTCCAAAAACAGCATGGAAAGTATTATTGCAGTTACTGCCAACAGGCCATGGGTTTACTTCCGGTACTAGCAAACCTAAATGGAGAAAATTTATACCAAATAATTTTAGTACAGAAGTTAGTTATCAGGAGTATTTTGATCAGACATGCGAGTATGGAAATTATATTATTGAGTTAGCGAGAAAAGATCTATCAAGGCTACCCCAACTTGTACAGAACTTAGACCATCTTCATGAAGAAGCATTTAATGCAACAATTGAATTACTGCATGAATATTCAGAAACAAACGCCTGTGCTGAAGAGAAGTATGCTCTTTGGCTTGACCTCCTTACCTTTATAAATAAGCACAAAAAATTCTATGAAGCGGAGTGGTCATTGAGCAGTGAAAAGCTAAATAAACTTAGACCTGTTGAAAAGAACTTACAGCCAGTACAAAAAGAACTTCTTTACCGACGATTATTTACAAATAAAAACATGGATCTTTATGAAGAGAAAGGCAACTGGAGAGAACAGGAAGAAGCAATTAGGAAGTTGAGAGAAAAGGCTGTTTCTGAACTTTTCTTAGACGGAGGACATGACTTAGTTTATAAATTCTCACAAGATGTAGAGTCTTCTAATCTAGTTGGAAACACACTAGCAGCAATAGTTAAAGAAGATAATGAAGATCTATTGTTAGAGTATTTGGCGACAGATAATATAAAGATAAAACAATATCTTGCGGGGTATGTTTGGAGTAGAAATCACCTGACAAAAGGAATGTTTTCTGAGCAATTAGATCTAAGTAGTTGGGGTGAGGAGAATGCATCAAAGTTTCTTCTTTTATTGCCATTCGAACCTAAGACATGGGATATAGTTGAAACAATATTAGGTGGAAGTGAGTATCTCTATTGGACAAAAGTTAATGCTAATGCATACCAATGTAATGATGAAGAAGAAAGCATATACCGTAGTATTAATGCATTGTTAATGTATGGTAGACCACTCGCGTCCATCCACTGTATATATCAACTTTTACATATGAAAAAGTCATTAAAGATAGAACCCACGGTAAGAGCTCTAATAGAAGCTGTAAATACAAAAGAAAGTATATCAAATTTAGATAGTTACGAAATGGGTGAGATAATTGAATATATCCAAGGTTGTGATCAAGTATCGGATGACGACAGGTTTAAAATTGAGTGGGCATACTTACCATTAATATCCAATAAAACAAATGATAAAGGTTCTCCGATATACTTAGAAAAAAGACTTTCTAATGATCCAAAATTCTTTTGTGAAATAATTCAACTCGCTTACAAGTCTGATAAAGATGATTCAGAGATTGAACTTAGCGAAGCACAAAAGAACATGGCAAAAAATGCATATAATCTTCTTGATGAATGGAGGCTGGTTCCAGGTACATTAGATGACGGAAGTTTTGATGGAAATTATTTTGATAGCTGGTTTGAAAGTGTTTCAAATATTTCAAAAATAAGTGGGTACTCTTATCCAATATTACGCGTAATAGGAAAGACACTCATTAATGCCCCGAAATCCAAAGACGGATTATGGATAGAAATAAAGTTGGCTGAGTTTTTAAATCAAAGGCAACTCGAAGGAGTTAGAGATGCTTACAGGTTAGCGATCTATAATTCTAGAGGTGTTCATTGGGTTGATCCTGAGGCAAAAGCTGAAATTAAACTATCAGAAGAGTATCTCGAAAAATCTGAAAAAATTGATCTATTAGGATTACAAAGATTCTCTCGCACACTCAGGGATATTGCAGAAGGTTATGCTTCCGAAGCTGAATCAATTATAAAAAGACATTCACGGAGGACTGAGCTTAAAAATGGTAAAATATAACCAGCAGCTGCACCAGACTCCGCAAACTGTCGCGGTTTTTGCAAAAGACGCAAAAACTCGCGCCAGCTTGCTACGCAGGTAAGCTGGGCGTTAGCGGGTCAGCGCGTCCTCACCCATCGCCGCCTCAATCTCCGCGATCACATCAGACGAGAGTATCGTGTGGGCATGCAGGCAAAACCAGCGCGCAGCATCCATCTGCCGGGGGTTTTTCCCGCCGGATCGTCCCAAAAACATCACGTAACTCGTGCCCGAACGAAAACCCCGCTATCCCTTACCTGGTAGGAGATAGCGGTGAATTTTACGGGGCGAAGATTTTAGAGCCTTTTTGCAATATCAACCAAATTGAGAGCAAATGGGGCGATTATTGTACTTTTGTCAAAATCTTCATTTCTTAGAATGGCCCGTTATTAAAGGCTTTCAGGGTTTTCGTTCAGGCACTATGGCTTGACCCAATTAAATAGATACATCTCACTTACCCAGCCTCATCATCATCACCAGCATCAAGCAAGCCATCCTGCTCGAAATG
>JBEVXT010000220.1:0-5857 GCA_040505955.1 Sedimenticola sp.
CTGTGCCGATGAAGGGTGACAGCCGGGTTGCCGCCGGGGTTGCCGGGCTGATATCCGAAGGGGTGGTGATGAGCTTTGAACAGTGGTCTGCAGGTCGCCGTCTACAGCAATCGAAGGGCTCATTCAATGAGGCAGACCGGGTGGCGGCCTGGTTGTCAGGGGAGCTTTTTTTAACGAAGCCCAGCGTTGTGCTGAGTGGATCTATGAGCGATGGCTGAAAAACAACTGACAGTACTGCAAGTGTTACCATCCCTGGAGGATGGCGGTGTCGAAAAAGGCACACTGGAGGTGGCCGCTGAACTGGTGCGTCTTGGTCATCGCTCTCTGGTTATGTCGGCTGGTGGTCGGCTGGTGAAGACGCTGGAGTCCCAAGGCAGCACGCATTACAGTTGGGACGTAGGCTGTAAATCACTCTGGACGCTACGCCATGTCCGGCCGTTGCGCAGGTTTCTCATTGAGCAGCGGGTTGATATTCTTCATGTTCGTTCTCGTGCGCCGGCTTGGGTTGCCTGGTTGGCATGGCGTGGCATGAATCCAAACCAGCGCCCACGACTGGTCACTACCCTGCACGGCCTCCATTCCGTCTCCGCCTACAGTGCGGTGATGACACGGGGCGAACGGGTGATTGCAGTATCGGATACCGTTAGGCGCTATATCGAGGAGAGTTATCCGCAGACCGATCCCGCCATTGTGCAGGTGATCTATCGGGGTGTTGATCACCGAGAGTTTCCGCACGGTTTTCAGCCGGATCTGGGGTGGCTGGCATGTTGGCATGAGGACTTTGCGCAGCTGAATGGTCGATTTGTGGTTGCCCTACCGGGGCGTATAACTCGTTTGAAAGGACATCACGATTTTATTGAGGTGGTGGATACCCTTAAACAGCAAGGGCTTGCAGTGACTGGTCTGATTGTCGGTGGCGAGGATCCTCGGCGGCTAGCCTATGCCAGAGAGATCCGTCAAATGGTTGCAGAGCGGGGGCTTGAAGATGAAATCATCTTTACCGGCCACCGTGCGGATGTGCGCGAGATATTCAGTTGCTGCGATGCGGTGATGTCTCTCTCCACCAAGCCGGAATCCTTCGGTCGCACCACATTGGAGGCTCTGTCACTGGGGGTGCCTGTGGTCGGTTATGATCATGGAGGTGTCGGGGAGGTGATGGATACACTCTATCCATTTGGAAAAGTAGGGCTTGGAAAAATAGCAGCAGCAGCAGAAAGGCTGATAGTGATTGCGAAAGGTGAGGCGCCAGTGCCAGCGAAGAATAATCGTTATCTGAAGTCGCTAATGCTGAAAAAGACCCTTGCAGTTTACAGGCGGCTTGCGGAGGGGGTAATGAAGCAAGGCAGCGATACATAGGCCGGGTGTGAATGCCAACTCCCAAGAGAGCCGTCTTGCCTTTCATCTACAGGTAGTCATGCACACGGCGAGACCAGACTTGATTATGCGAATGTATCATTGCATTTTTACCCATTTGCTGAAGAATTTTTGGATTTGATATCATAATGCTTAGTTCTGATGTAATACTATCGATGTCGTCACCATCGCAAAGCATACCTGTTTTTCCTTCAATTACAGCATCAGCAGCCCCACTATTACGGCTGGCAAGAGAAGGTGTGCCGTACCACCCAGCCTCTATGTAGACAATTCCGTAACCCTCTACGCTATTGCCAGTTCGCCTTGTTGGCATCACAAATGCGTCAGCACGAGACAAGAGGGCCGCTTTTTCCTCTTCAGTTATACGGCCTAGAAAATGAACTCTGTTTTTTATGGGGCGATTATTCACGAGCGTCTCCAAGCGTGACCGGTCTGCGCCATCCCCTGCTATTGCAAGAATAAGTTTCGGATGCGAAGAACTTAATCGATTTATCGATTCAATGACGCGGTCTATGCCTTTACGTTGTTCCAGCCGGCCAAGGGATACTAACAAAGTTACATCCTGCATTAGTCCCAATCGGTTATCTAATATCGCATATGCAGTGTCATCAGCTTTGGGTTGGGGATGAATTGGCGGAGTTACAATCCTTAAGTCAGTGCTTTTCCCAATGTAGGATTCAGCAAGGGAGCGTGTCATCTGTGAGTTAGCCAAAACGATATCTGCTTTGCCAAACGATGCTCTAATCCGGTTCTTCTTTGTTGAATGAGGAGTTGGTGGGAGCTCCATGCCATGTGCCAGGCAGACGATCCTTAGCCCTCCACGTTGAGGTGTGGAAAGATGCAGGTGCTCTAGGCTCTTCCAGCTATCGGCAATAATATGGCTAATTTGGTGAGCGTGTCTTTTTACATACGACTTTACAGTAAGGCCTTTTCTCAAGCGTCGAACAGGTTTCCAACCACCAAATCGAAAAATTTTATATTCTTGTGTCATGTCATGGGATTGCGAGTCTCCATGCTTATCGGCAAAGACAATGACTTCTTTTTTGCAGCTGTTAAGGGCATCTGCCAAGCCCCCCATTAGAGTTTCAATGCCACCAAGTATTGGTGGAAAGCATTGCGTTAGTATAAGTATCACTACTATTTTCCCTTCATGGTGCAGATTAAACCAGCGTTCATGTTGTTATCCATATTTATGTCCAGTTGTGAGTGGGATAGAGGGGGCAAAGTTGGTCAATACAACAGGGTATCTTGTAGCCGGTATAATCTCAATGCTAGTATCGGAGCGCCATAGGTAAGACGTTACATGAGATTAGTTGCTACAGATGGGTTTTGAAATGCTATTGTCCGGTTGTTGGTTGAATATATATGGCTAGGTTACTTGTGATTAGATTTAGTGCTTTGGGCGATTTGGCCTCTACTGCACCGTTTATACGTTCATTTGCTCCACATCACCAGATAACATTGTTCACTTCACCTCTGGGAGGGGAGTACTTTAGAGGTGAAGGGTGCCTGAGTGATATTCTGGTATTGAATAACAAGAAGGTGTCTACACTTCTGAAGAATTTACCAAGAATATTCTCTTCCTATGACTACTTTATCGACCTCCATGGTAATGATCGAAGCAAATTATGCTCATTGTTTACACGGGCTGAAGTGCTGTCAAATTATGTGAAAGGTTTTTCTGAGCGCATTCCAGAGGGTGAGTTGGCTCGTTATGCCAAGCCAGGATCAGCTTGTCAGTTTGATTATTTTAGTATTCCATCGATGCTGCCTGGTTATGAATTCAAACCTGAGAGATTCAAAAAGAAACCAAAGGATTATATTGTAATTAATGCTGGATCAAGTGAAAAATGGAAATCGAAACGACTTTCTGTAGAGAAATGGAGTGAGATTCTACGTGAGCTTCTGGAACGCTATGACCTCCCTTTTCTTTTTACTGGTTCTGGAAATGAAACAGACTATATTATCGATCTCGCAAAACGACTGCCGGGTGAAAATGAAGTCGTTGCAGGTAAGACAAGTTTGAGTGAATTAAAACATATACTCAGGCAGGCGTATCTCACGATATCAACAGATTCAGGGCCCATGCATATTTCGGCTGTAGAGAGGACACCAACGATAGGGCTCTTCGGAGCAACCAATTGGATTCGATCTGCTCCGTATGGTCCGTGGTCAACGGTAGCTTACGATTATACCCGTTATTCCACGGGAGAGCCTCCCGTTAGGATGATTCAGACGCCTGGTGATTATTATAAAAATATTGATATTTCTATGGCGCTTTCAGAAATTGATAACTTTTTATGATCTTGATGCATCGTGAAAAGTGGTTTTTATTTTTGCTTATATGGTGTATTGCCCCACTGGGCACTTCTTTCAGAGTATTGAGCATGGTTGCCTATGGAGCAAACTGATATAATTCACTCGTACTGTATATGAGGTATGAATAGGGGGACTTCTCTTTCCTTGGAAAGTAACGGTTATACCACTGGAAGTTAGTAATTGTATGGGAGCTGCCAGAAGAAGTTACATGAGCAGCGGATGGTTACTACTAGCATGGGTACCGTTTGCCTACTCCATAGGGAGAGGCTTGGGGAACTCGGTATTTATTATCTTTTTCTTTTACGCTCTGTTCTCTCTGCGTCGTACGGATATCAACTGGAAACCGGCGCTTAGCACTCTCTACCTGCTGTTTCTAGCGGCATTTTTTCTCAGTGTCCCCGGGGCTGTTTCGGTAAGCGATGCGCTTCAGGGTTGGCTGAAGGTAGTGCTCTGGTCATCCTCGTTCTTTCTCGTTCTAATCGCACTGCGGCAGGGGGAGTTCCGTTGGCGACGGCTGGCGACCTGGTTTGGTGTGGCGGCCTTTCTTGCAGGTGGTAACTTTCTTGGGGAGTTGGCTCTGGTCTACTGGCAGGGGGGATATGTTGCTGGTACGGTATCCGGATTGGTCGCATCTTATTTGTTCCCATTTGGGCTCAATCTGCTGCTGGAACGAGGGGTTAACACCAAGAGCATCATTGGCGCATCTCTATACTCAGTGGTGCTTATGGCCGGGTTGCTACTTGCCGACAGCTCTACCGAGGTACTGGTTGCAGGAGCGGGACTGGTGGTCTATTTGTCCCTAGTAGCGCGCCGCCGCTTGTTGCTCGTTTTGGGACTGATGGCGGTCGTTACGCTGACGCTCGGTAGTGAACTCTACCCCAAGCTCTCCTCCATGGAGGGGCAATCGCTCAGGCAGGTAATGAGTCTGCTCTCCAGCTACCGCACGGAACTCTGGCTCGGGGCACTGGAGCATCCACCTGAGAACCAGTGGATCGGTGTGGGGCTGAGAAATACGGCTCACTACGCTGTGGTTAAGACGGTTGGAGTAAAGAGTCTGCACAACTTCGTTATTGCCACCTGGTATGAGACCGGAGTCATCGGTCTTGTTGCGCTGTTGGCTTTTCTCAGCTATGTCGGGGGGCGGCCCGGTGCTTGGTTAGCATCCTGTGCAACGCTTCTTCATCGGCAGGAAGCAGCTCCCTGGGTAGCTGGTATTGTCGGTGTGCTGATTGCCAACTCACTTGACGGAGCGGCGAAGACTTTCTCTTTCTCCTGTGTTCTCTTTGTCTGTCTGGCGGTGCTGTGGCATATGCGGGAATCGGCTATTGCTGTTCAGGGTGAGGAGGGTGGTAGCAGGAGCGCCTCCAGGTTGGCGCAGAGGGCGTGAACAAAGGTGATGTGCTGCTCCTGAATAGTGGCGGTCTCTTTACCCTTTGCCAGGATAACGTGGTCTGCAAGGAGTGCCGAAGAGCCGCCATCCCTGCCCGAGATCAGCACACTGGTGATACCCAACTCCCGGCACTTCTCCAGGGCATCAACGATATTGCCGGAGTTGCCTGAGGTGGAGATGGCGAGAAAAACGTCCCTCGACGACATGTTGGCTTCAACCTGACGGCTGAAGATTTTTTCGTATCCATAATCGTTGGCGATGGCGGTCAGTATCGAGCTGTCAACAGTGAACGCCTCGGCAGCAAGTGGCGCCCGATCCCTACTGAGGCGGCAGACCAGCTCTGCAGCGAGGTGTTGGGCATCCGCCGCCGAGCCTCCGTTGCCCGCAATACAGAGTCTGCCGCCTGCTCTGTAAGCCTGTGCAATTTCTTCGATAGCTACAGTGAAGCGATTCAGCTGCTCCTCATCCTGCAGGAACGCCTGCTTGGCGCTGATGGAACTCTCCAGGGATCTGATCAGTAGCGCTTTGGGGTTCATGTTTTTTCCTGGCTGAGAGTTTGCGAGTGGATCTCTGCGAGTGCTGCGTTGTGCCGCAAATGGTCGGGATTGATCGTACCTATAATGACCGAACTTACCCCCGGTTGGGAGTAGATGTGGGTAAATGAGTCGGCCAGGCTACTGTTTTCAGCAAGGTGACCGCTCAGGAGACCCTTCTTGATCAGAACCCCCTTGTTGAGTCGCGCCGCTGCCTCCAGCACCGGCAGGTCATCGCTGT
>JBEVXT010000221.1:0-2266 GCA_040505955.1 Sedimenticola sp.
TGACTGATCAGAGCAACAAACGGATCGGCGGTTTTGATGAGTCGGTACTCAATGCCTATATCGACGGTGAGCTGGAATCCGGCCTGATGGAACGGGTTGAGCATGATCTCATCGATGATGCTGTCGCATTTCACTATGTAAAAACAGTACGCCGTTTTCAGCAGATCTCGGGAGCGGCACTTGATGAGGAGGTCAGAGATTCATGGCCGGAGGGTCTTGAAGAGACGCTTTATGCTCTGCAGGCAAGCCACGCGAAACGGTCACAAATTCAGCAGGCGAATGATTCCAGCCGTCACCACCGCCCGCTCTACTTTGCACTGGCAGCGGGGGTTGCGGTGTTGTCACTGGGATTCGGCCTGGGTTTTTTCTCAGCGGGCTACCACATGCAGCAGCAGATGATCCTTGCCCAGTCGGTACGGGAGGAGACCCTGCTTGAGAGCCAGCGGGTGATGAACAGCGTACTCGAACACAAACCCAGTGGTGAGGTGGTTGCATGGAAGAGTGACAATGGAAAAATACACGGCCAACTACTGCCTATCCGTACGGTCAAGCTGGGAGATAAACAGTTCTGCAGGGAGTTTCAGGAAATTCTGATAATTGATGGAGAAAAAGAGGTACGCCGGGGACTCTCCTGCCGTCAGGGAAAGGAGCAGTGGGATACCAGGATGATCATGGCTGATTCGGCAAAACGCCTGTTCTAACGCTGGGCCACGAGGAAAGCTTCAAATCTAGACCTGACCCATTTCTCTTTTTTTAGTGATGGGTGTCTTTGTTTTTCTCATTACCTCGCGCAGTAACGTGATACAGCGCACCAGAAAATTCCAATCGAAGTGGTCTAGCCATTTCTCGCTCAATTCTCCTCTATTCCGTAAGAAGATACTAAATCATCTGGGACTGATGTGCAATGGGAGACCTGACCCCTGTTTTGTGGGAGACCTGACCCCTGTTTTCTGGGAGATGATAAACATCCCAATGCCATCGGCTTCACCACCATCGACTATCTGGAGCTGGTCGATTGGGCCGGTAGAGCGATCAGAGAGGATAAGCGGGGTGCCATTCCCTCAGACATACCTTCTATACTGCAACGCATGGGGCTGGAACCAGATGCCTTTGTTAACCACCTTCGCGGCCACAAAGGTCGACCTCATCCTATTGCACTAGGGCCGGTGAATAAAATACGAGAGATGGCAAACAGCTCAGTCAAAGGTTCATCAAAGGGATATGTGAGTCGAAGTTGCTTTATAGCACTTAGTTTTTACATCCATATCAATCAATGTCCGTCCAGTCATGCCTGGGCATGAGTCGGCCTGTCCTGATTTCAATAATTACCTTTCTCCCCTCCCAATTCTCTTAATTTTTACCCCCGGTCTTGCACAATTAACCCATATGTATCTGAAACCATCTGTTTACTGGGTTGGCGGTTGAAGTTGCTTTAGTGGTGGGTGTCCTTGTTTTATTGTTTTATTCGTCAAGTTACTTGGGCAGTTTTTCATAGCTTGATCATATTCATCATTTGATGCACAAACACGAATATAGACTATTAATTCTGTTTGATTCTCAATGTAGGTATATATGACCAAACTTCTTGCTTGAGCAAATGCGCTTAGCATTAAGACTAAAATAAGTACGATTGCTTGCTTTTTCATTTGCCTAACGTTTTGGGTAAGGGGCGCGCAGCGAAGCGGAGCGTCCCAGTGAGCGATAGCGAACGAACTTGACCCACTGGTTAGGCATTATTGCGCTCCAACCTCTGTGCCACTGTTATAGGTTATGGTTTTTTGAATGCTTCCACCACGGTTAAACCATTGCCATGTTCCATGTTTTTTTCCATGCTTATACTCACCTTTAATTTGAAGGTACCCCTCAGACCATGCCTCCCACGGACCATGTTTTAACGGTTCGCAATACCGCATATAACCAGCTTTACTCCAGCCTCTATTTGTAACCTCATATCCCTCAGGGCAGGTTAGTTCGGTTTGACTCATAAAGCTCCATGTTTCCTTGTGACTGCTACTTAACTGCCACGACATCAAGTACGGTAAGCCAACAAACAGTACAGCTATGATGCCGAGCACCCAAAGTATCGTTTTTGCGATTACCTTCTTCATTCTTGTGCCTAACGTTTAAATCAGCCGACCGAAAAACGCGTAGCGGTTTTTGGGTCGGCTGTATTTATTTGTGTGTGCCCGGCATGGGCATGATTTTATGGGGTGTAAGTCCCCTGTACGATATCTGGGAGGTTGTCATATTGACACCTTTAAAAGTA
>JBEVXT010000222.1:0-4869 GCA_040505955.1 Sedimenticola sp.
GAAATTAAAGAATCTGAAATCAAGGAATATAAATTAAACTTATTTCTTTATCAGCTTGTCGGTGAAGATTGGGGTTGGAAGGATAAACTTTCCTTGCCAATTGAAGATTGGAAAAAATATGCAGAAAGTGAGAATCTACGAACTTGGGTTGCATATTACAAAGGTTCTATCGCAGGATACTATGAACTAGAAAAACAACCTGATGGGAATGTTGAAATTGCATATTTCGGCTTAGCACCAAATTTCATCGGTAAGGGGCTTGGCGGTTACTTATTATCGCAAGCTATAAAATCGGCCTGGACATTTCAAGACACAAAAAGGGTTTGGGTACACACTTGCACTTTAGACCACAAAAGCGCCCTGGCTAACTATCAGGCGAGAGGGTTTCAGCGCTATCGCGAAGAAACCAGTTAACAAGGCCAATGCACATGGAAATATAGCTCAGCTTCGCGCCGCAAAATCCCAGTGATTGGCAACGTTAGCTTAAGAGATAAGGAGACATAAAAATGAGATGTGTTACAGCGCTGCTGATCATAACGGTCCTATTCCTTGCCGGATGCACATACGAAAAGCCTCTTGTCAAAGAGCACGCCATCCCTGTTGATTCATCAGTACTTGGACTCTGGGAGCCACAGCCTGATGGGGGAGAAGAGTTGGGAACTGAAGAGCGAATGATAATACTGAAGTTCTCAGATACCGAATACCTGATTCATTACCCGCCGGGAGGGAATGATGAAACGTACTATAGGGGATACCCCATCAAGATTGGTGGTATACCGTGCGTTCAGCTTCAAGTCATTGGAACCGAAGATGGGATGCCCAAGAAAGATGTCAAGGCTCTCTTCGCTGTTATGTCCTATGAGCTAAAGAAAGACATCCTTGAAATCAGGACGCTAAACAATGACTTGGTCGATGATGATCTGAAGACCACGGAAGCGTTGGTGCACTCCTTCCTCAACCATAAGGACAACAAGGAGCTATTCACCAACCCAGTCAGATTCAGGCAACTCAAAGACTAAAACTAACAAATGCCACAAACGCCAGGACACCCATTAAAACACCAAATAGTGGGTGTCCATTCGTTCGATTTTATGGGTTAAATTCCTATCCTTTATCCTTCTCTAGTTCACAACGAGGGTTGTCCGCCATTGCTATCCGCGTAACGTCGGCCCTATCTATACCGATATCCTTTAGCATCCTGTTATCAAGTTCACCTAGCTCACGTATCGCTTTTTTGCTCAGTCGATACTCTGCATATTGTTCAGCGTAGTCGTCGAGTTTGTTGATCAGCTTAGTAGCGACCCTAATGTTTTGTGAAGCCTGGAGACTTCTAAGCACCGAGGATAATTTTAGTTGTTCAAATGGCTTGTTCATGAGCTTCTCCGTTTGAGTTTTGTTGTGCTTGTGGTGGACTTTGCGGCAGATTGATGGTTCAATCAAACGAATAATATATAAGCTAACTATCAAAAGTATTGAAAGATAAGATTGAGAGATTCTTTTATGCCACAAAAACAAACTCCTCTGCTCGAATTGGACTTGCTTAAAACGGTGGTCGCAATCGCCGAAACAGGCAATTTTTCATCAGCGGCCGAAGCAACTTTCCGCACACCTTCAGCGATTTCCATGCAAGTAAAAAAAATGGAGGATTTGTTGGGAAAACCCGTGTTTGTTCGTGATTCACGTTCAGTCCGGCTCACATCAGAAGGTGAGCAATTACTGACGCACGCGCGTAGGGTTTTGTCGCTAAACAGCGATATCATCTCGAAATTTATTACACCAGATGTGGCTGGTGTGGTCAGTGTTGGCGCACCGGATGATGTTGCTGAACGATTTTTAGGTGGTTTTTTACGCGCATTTGCTGACACTCATCCCTGCATTACAATTAATGTTGTGGTTGAAAACAATGCTGAGATGGTTCAACAGATTCAGCAAAAACAACTCGATATCGCATTAGTCACCTGCGACCTCGGCAAAACGGCACGAAGTGGTGCCGAGTCTTTGTTTAGAGAGAGGCTCGTATGGGCAGGTTTAAAAGGAGGGATTGCGTTCGAACAAAATCCGCTTCCCGTTTCAGTATGGGAGGAGGGCTGTGCTTGGCGAAATGTAGGTTTGAGTAGTTTGGAAAAGCAAAAACGCAGCTACCGAATTGCGTTTAAAAGCGCGCATCTATCTGGGCAAAAAGCAGCGATACTGTCTGATCTAGCTGTTGCGCCAATTCCTGTATCGGCCTGTACAGGGCAAATCGAGGTGCTAGGTCCGCAACAAAACCTTCCTGTATTAACGGATTATGAGCTTGGAATGGTAGTGGTTGATAATGCGAATGAAGCTGTTTTAAGTGCGGTAAATCATTTGCGTGCGAGTTTTCACAAACAATAGTCTGTGCTTCAGTGCTTGCGCTACTTTGAAAAATATATACAAAATTATTGGTGTAAAAACTCAGCGTCAAATAGAAATATCTTTGAGAGGATTTAAACTGTGTGAAATTTCAGATTTTGTGAAGTCAGTAAATTGGAGCGTTGGGGGAAGTTAAATGGTGCCGGGAGAGAGAGCAGGACTCATAGAGATTATTTTGATGGGTGTCCATTTATTTATTAAGATTTTTACGTAATAGAGAAACAATAAAATGACTCGAAACAGTGCAACTATAGTGGGTTTTATGGCTGTACTGCTTTGGGCCTTTCTGGCCTTATTTACGGCTGCCAGTGGAAAGGTACCTCCGTTTCAGCTTGCGGCAATCACCTTTGCAATTGGTGGTTGTATTGGATTGGTAAGGTGGACTTTGAATCCTTCACGTATTGTGATTCTTCGGCAGCCATTTTATATATGGCTCCTCGGAATTGGTGGGCTTTTTGGTTATCATTTTGCATACTTTACCGCTCTACGAAACGCTCCCCCAGTGGAGGCTAGCCTTATCGCATTTCTATGGCCTTTGTTGATCGTATTGTTCTCCGCATTACTGCCAGGAGAAAACCTTCGGATTCATCATATACTCGGTGCAATTCTGGGTCTTTCTGGCGCAGTGTTAATTGTTACAAAAGGAGGTATTGTTGATTTTAAAACACAGTATACTTATGGATACCTCATGGCTTTGGCCTGTGCTCTAATCTGGTCAAGTTATTCAGTGTTATCTAGAAAGTTTGCACATATTCCAACCGATGTCATCACTGGTTTTTGCCTGGCTACATCTGTATTAGCAGCGGGTGCGCACTTCATGTTAGAAGATACAATCTGGCCATCTGGAAGTAATGAATGGCTTGCTACAGTCGGATTAGGTCTTGGCCCGGTAGGTTTGGCTTTTTACGTATGGGATTATGGTGTGAAACATGGGGATATTCAGGTTTTAGGAGCGGCTTCTTATATGACACCACTCCTATCTACTTTGATTCTCATCATCTCAGGTTTCGCGCAACTAACCTCCATTATTGTTATCGCTTGTTTGCTGATTACAGCCGGATCTGCTGTCGCTGCAAAAGATTTAATATTTAGAAGGAAAAGAGGATGAGCAAGGAAAAAACCGGGTCAGAGTAAAATTAAATCATTACTTCAAATCAATCCCTTCTTGTTGGTCTGATCCGTAACGGTCTGCTTCAGGGTGAGAATGGCTATTTTGATCTCGAAGGATGGCGATCCGCCATTGGGCGATTCTGGCTGAAATATTTTTTGATGGGTGTCCATTCTTTGTGTTGTTAAATAGGATAAGTAATATGTCAGAAATCAACTATCTATTAATACTTGCCGCTGTATTTTTCTCTATAGCGAGCCCAGGCCCAGCAACTATTGCGATAGCAACTACTTCTGCAAATCATGGGAGGGGACAAGGTTCCGCACTGGCTTTTGGCATTGCTACGGGAGGAATTATTTGGTCTTGTTCTGCTGCTTTTGGACTTAGCTCAATTATGTATACCAATGTTTGGTTGTTTGAACTATTACGTTATATTGGAGCGGGTTATTTGCTTTATTTAGCGTGCAAGTCTGTACGTTCAGCCTGTACCAAGAAAGATGTTCAAATAGGAGCTGCGGTGAAATCGGATTTGAAAATGACATACTTAAAAGGGATGGCCTTGCAACTATCCAACCCAAAAGTCATTCTTTCTTTCGCATCAATATATGCAATCTTACTTCCAGCAAATACAAGTCCACAGGAATTGGTTGCAGTGATTGTCGCTATTAGTTTTATGGCAAATATAGTTTTTCAAACTTATGCCTATATATTTTCAAACACCACCGTACGTGCCGCTTACTTTCGTCTTCGGCGTTATTTTGAGTCTGTATTCGCAATTTTTTTTGGGTTTGCGGGAATTAAGATACTGACAGCTGAGCTTGAGTAAAAAACTATATAGTGCCTAGCAAAACACCAAATGGTGGGTGTCCTGGTGTTCTTTCTACTGAAGTGTTCAGGCTCTTATTTCAGGGAGAGGTGCCTGCGTTCATGAACCCGGGTACCTGAATAGTTACGGGATTTCTATCCTTTACCCTTGGCGCACTCACTTTTTTCTTCCATCAGGCTCACTCTGTCGGCGGATAGACCAACCGAATACCCGCGAAGAGGCTGTCGGCATCAGGCAGGGCGGACTTGCGGTAACTGATTCGTCGCAGGGCGCGCTGGGTGTGCAGGCTGCCGCCGCGCAGTGGGAAGTGGTGGTTGTCGAAGCCGCTGGTGCGCGCTTCCAGATAGTGGGTGGCAAGAAAGTCGGTATAGGGCTCGAAGGTGTTGGAGCACCACTCCCAGGCGCGGCCAAAGTCGCTGATTCCCTGGGTTCTTGTGGCCGCTTCCCACTGGAACTCGTGCTGCAGGACGGCTCCGCTGAGTTCACCGCCGAGGCTGGCCACCCAGTTGGCGTATGCGAGTGCTTCGTGGTGGGTAACACC
>JBEVXT010000223.1:0-3843 GCA_040505955.1 Sedimenticola sp.
ACGAGGATGCCTTTGGTGTAGAGACCATCGAGGCACTGCCCCAGGCGGCCTTCCTTATCAACAGCAGCAACGACGCCTGGTTTGGCGACTCCCTGGCGCCCCATCAGCACCTTGAGATCGCCCGCATGCGCGCCCTTGAAACCGGCCGCTACCTGCTACGCTCAACCAACACCGGCATCTCCGCCATTATTGGGCCAAAAGGGCAACTTCAGGCCACCTCGCCGGCATTTAAGCAGCATGTGCTTACTGGTGAGTTTGTGCCAATGAAAGGGACAACCCCCTACGCCATGACCGGTAACTGGTTGGTGATTGGTATTGTCTTCCTGCTGTTGGTTGCTGTACTTACCCTCCTATCCCGTAGGCAGCGGTAGCTGAATCTTCTGTCCACCCCTTGGAGTGATATTTCTCTACACATCAAACGTTTGCTGGGATACTATTTCCCGTAACAATGGAAAAAGCAAAGATGATGGGTGTTCTGTTTTTTTGGTGGTTCATTGACGGACTTTATGGATTGGAATTCCTGTCATTTATCCTCTGTTTGGTATACCATCAATGGTTATGAGCAGAAATATGACCAAATATCTGTAACTTATGAATTGATGGCGCAGGTAGGAGGTAGCGGCATGTGGGATGATGGCGTAAGGATATCTGGGAAAGCTGTATTCTAGGGAGCTCTAGCTAGTGCCCGATCGGAAACCCCGCTATCCCTTGCATGGTAAAGGATAGCAGGGAATTTCACGGGGCGAAGATTTTAGAGACTTTTTGCAATATCTACCAAATAGAGGGCAAATGGGTCGATTATTGTACTTTTGTCAAAATCTTCATTTCTTAGAATGACCCGAATGGCCCGTTGTTAAAGGCTTTCAGGGTTTTCGTTCAGGCACTAGCTAGGTTAGCAGTGGGTTGTGTTTGTCATATACTTCCATTTCGTCGGGGCTGTGTAACTTGAGAGCAAGATGAACAAGTTTATCATCTATCAATTTCATATCTGTACCCTGATGTGTAGGTATCAATTTTAAGGAAGGCTCAGCATTAGTGAATATTTCAGACAGTATTAATATTTTTTTTCGTGGCCCTTTGAAAGTGGATTCAACTAGGAGTAGTGATTCAACCATTTTGGTTGTCGTTGAGAATGCATTGGATGTGGTTTTTTGGTTCTTTTCACCAGAATCAAAAGCCTATTCAGTTCATTGCTCTAAAGGAAGGATAACGGATGGGAATAAGACTACAGGATTGTGTATGAATCATAATTGCATGAGATGTCACTTGAAGTTACATGATAAGGAAAAGAAAAAAGGAACAAAAAGGAAAGTTCAGAGATTTAACGTAAGTGGCGATTTGCTACTGGTTGGCAACTATATTAATGTAAAAGAGAAAGATAAGGCGGTACTTGAGTACTATATGGGTGATTGTAGGGTTGCGGTTGCTTTTCGAGTGCCAGAAAAGTATAGCTTGTTGAGAGAGGTCTTTGTTAAGAATGATATGGCTAAGAAGTGTCATCATGAGAGTGTAAATTTGTCCAGGTTTAGGAAGGTGGATTTAACGGTAGAGCGTGTTTCAAATACAGCCCCTGCTTTCGTTTAACAAAGATACTTAAAATTTATATTGGAGAAATACCTGTGGTCGAGTCAATCGATGAGGGAGTCCTACATGGTCATCTAAGTGGCGTAGAGTTATGGAGAAGCATTTATTTTCGTACTGCTGAGGTACGTGAGCCCTTGGAATCAGATGATGATGTAAAGGATTTCGGTCAGTGCGTACTGGAAGGCTTTAAAGAAGAAGCAAGTGATATTGAAACACATCTGAATGGAAAATTTGATTTGAGCAATGATGAACTGGATAGAGACAAAGATAGGATGGGGGATTTTGTTTTTAAAAAGGATAAAAGATATGTCCGGTGTCCATCCTTTTATTTAAATGAAGCTGAATTAAAAAATTTTGAAATAAGAATAGATATAAATCCTTGCGTTGGTTCAAGCCCAACAACTAAAATTTATGCAATACCATTGATGGAAATAAAGGATAAAATTGACCCTGAACAAATAATAGCCTTCTATGATCGTATAGAAAAGAAAACTGAAGAAATTTGTGTATATATAGCAAAAACCTATCACAAAATAATTATTAGTTGTGAGAAAGAAAAGATCAGGGAGATATTTGATGAAAAGGATTTTAATAAAATACCACGCTATGATTTAACTGCTCATGTTGTTGGGCATAACGCTGACTACATGATGAACCTTATAGATGATTCTGATTCTATTGATAAAATAGAAAATTTAAAGAAACATAATATGGATGTTAAAAATGTTGTTGATAACCTCATGGTTAAACTGGCTTCACGTACTCCAAACTCTAAAAGTATTAAAAATTATGAATGGATCACCCAAAGGACTGACTACGATGGAATAGGCCTGCGAGGACTATTTGGTTTTTATGGTGATGAGAGCGTTGGTCATATTGTTGGAGTCACACATAAATATCCTCATAGAACAACAACAAATCTAATGATGGAGTTAATTAAAACAATATAGTCTATTGATATGGGTATAATGACAAAGGATTTATTGTGAGTACAGGGGATAATGAAACTTCTAAGAGTTTATCAAGAAGTGTAGAGGCAGCTTTCACATCTTTGCCTGGCAGTAAGCCTAATAAGTATCGTAGTGCTGAGTTGTATCGAGTCGTTGCTAGTAAGATAAAGTGGTTTTTGCAGAGCTTTTATTCATGGTGTTATATTATCATATCATTAATAATGGCGGCGCTGGGTGTTTCGGTATCTGCAATAGCTCTGTATCATATTTATTGTGAGTTCGTGAAATACACGAAATGCATTACTGAAAAAGTTGTTGAAGTAGGGGGAGAGGTAGTATATCAGGAAGTTTTTGGTCTGAAACATATTTTGGCGCTATTAGATGCGTTGTTGATTTCAGCTACCATTTTCTATATTAGTTACAAGATGCTTGATAATGCGCATAGGCCAAAAGGTGACGAATCTAAGTTGGTCGCAATAGATACGACAGTACTACAAATGGTGGTTATTACACTGGCTGTGGTATTTCTGAAGAAAGTTTTATCTGATGATGATGGCGTTTTAACAGAAGGATTAGGTATTTCCTTTCTAGTCACTGCAATTACGGCATACATGTATGTTGATCACCTGATTAAATCAAAGGTTGATCACCTTCTAAAGTAAAAAGGATAAGGACACCTAGAAGGATAAGGATAGAAGGATAAGGACACCCACCACTAAAACAACTCCAGCCACCAACCTAGTAAACAGATAGTTTCAGATACCTATGGATTAATTGCGCAAGGCCGGGAGTAAAAATAAACTAAGGATAAGGACACCCACCACTAAACAACTCCAGCCACCAACCCAGTAAACAGATAGTTTCAGATATATATGGGTTAATTGTGCAAGACCTGGGGTAAAAATAAAGAGAATTGAGAGGGGATAAAGGTAACTATTGAAATCAGGACAAGCCGACGCATACCCAAACATGAATGGGTTCGGCATTGATTGAGTGGGTGTAAAAACTACGTGCTATAAAGCACCCTCGATTCACACATCCCTTTGATGAACCTTAAAAAACAAGGACACCCACCACTAAAGCAACTTCAACCACCAACTCAGTAAATAGATAGTTACATGCGAATACGACCGAATTGTGTAAGACAGAGGGTGAGAATAAAGAGAATTGGGAGGGGGAAGGTAATTATTTAAATCAGGACAAGCCAGCTCATGCCCCAAATAACTGGGGTCAGTGCGGCCGGGCCAGGTCGTTTATTTCTAGCGGGTGTGAACCCCGTACCGGCAAGGCAGGCCCGCCACCGGGAAGA
>JBEVXT010000224.1:0-31899 GCA_040505955.1 Sedimenticola sp.
AAGCCCGCCAAAAAATTGCTCGACAAACTCAAAGGGTATTTCGTCGGAGAGGCTCTACCACTGGGACATGGGGCTGTTCTTACCTACCCTGACCGGCCTTATCTGTACTGGAGCTACACCAACGACCGACAACGGGAGATATACCGGAATAATCCAGGAGACTTTATTAAGGCCGCTGATGAGATGTGCAAGGCGATGCAACGCTTCCTGGCAAAAGATGCAGATGCCAACGTTGCGGGTTTACCGGAAGCAGAGAGGAAGAAGCTCGCAGCCATGCTGCGAAATACCAAGGGCGAAGAGAGTGAGGTGCGCCACAAAAAATGGCTCAAAGCCATTAGTGCTGGAAAATTCAGCTTTGGCCCACAGGAGTTGATCTATATACCGAAAGGGGATAGCTCCTGGAAACATGCAGCCCTGGGAACCACCCGCTGGGTGGATCGGTTACACGAAGAGCACCGTTACAGGAAATCATTCCTGAAATCGAACTGGAAGCTTTTCCATGATGCCTTGCAGTCCCATCGTTTTGTTGTCCTGCACGATATACTGCCAAGGTATGGCATCTGTGCTGCCTAGCCTGAATTCAGCAGGGAGGGGGATTTCATCAGCCGCCCTTCATCTCCCGCATAAAAAGGGCATGATGGATGTCACTAAGGCTGACGATGCCCGCCAGCCGTTTGTCATGACCGACCACCGGAATACGGCGGAAATGGTGGAGTTCCATCTGTACCGCAGCCTTCATCACCGGCTCGTCGATGGAGATTGAATAGACTATGTGGGACATCAAATCCTCCACTCTCTTATCCAGCACCTCCCCGTAGATATGTTCCATGGCCTGAAAATCAAGAGCATGATCCGGGTTTTCAAGGAACTCCGTATAGCCGGGGAGCAGCGACTTCAATATATCCTTCTCTGAAATCACTCCGACGAGGTGGTTATCCTCATCCACCACCGGCATTCCACTGATTTTCGCCGGACAGATAGTTTCAGCTACCGAGCGGATTGTATGATCCACCCTGGTGGTACGGACTTCCCGGGTCATAACATCCCTGACACGTATCGATCCGTCCTCTGCAGTCACCACAGGATCTTTGGCCGGCGCTTTACCCATGGTTTCCGGGAAATTATCCTTGCCTTCACCCGGAACAATGATCCGATCCTCCATCTCCACCGGATCCGGTCGCGGCCACTGACCGGCAACCGGATTGGTCTCTGTCAGAAAGCCGGATGTGTGGCCCAGATCCTGCATCACAGGGTTCCAGAACAGGTCAAGTCCGGGGACATCGCAACTGAACTCGATAGGGATACCGTTGGGATCGTATGAGTAGATAGAGAGGAAACAGCCGTGATCGATTACATCCGAACAGGGGAATTCTGCAGCATCCAGGCGAGCCATAATCTCCCACAATGCCTCTTTGTCGGTAACCCCGATCGAGATATGGTCAAAAACAAACGGGCCCTTCACCGGCTCGCCATGGCGACGGTTCGAGACCGGCTGAACGTCATCCCATTCGAAAAAAGAGAGCCGGTTATCACCGGAAACCAGGAGAAAATATTGGCGGTAGCCCGGACTGCCGTAGGCGTAGACCAGGCGCATCCCTATCAGATCCCGCCAAAACCTGACCGTACGCTCAATATTATTGGTGGCGAAAGCGGTGTGATGTATGCCTGTAAATTCTGGTTTCATGATTTCATCCTGCAAACCAGAATATCATGGAAATCCATTCGGTTCGTGCAAAACTAATAAAACCGGGGCCAGAGAAGGTGCAGCCCTTAATACTCCTCTGAAAGATGATTCCACTCAGCACTTTCCAGCCACTGGGCGGGAGCCGAGAGAAAGTCAATAATACCCTCCAATACTTTGTAGTGCATTGCTTCCTCCTGAGCTATTTTTAATAGCATCACCTTTAAGACCGGTGACTCAGCCTGTTCCGCCTGTTTCTGATAAAACTCCTGGCTTTTCTTTTCATGGATCAGGGCAGATCGATAGAGGGCTAACTCATCCTCACCGGCGGCAAGGGTTTGATCCGCCTGCATTTTAGAAAAAATCTCCTTAACATTGGGCAGGACGGCATCATCAATCTCAGGGATCTCTGTGCTCTCCTTAAACGCCTTGAAGACCTGATAGTGCTCCACTTCCGAATCAGCCAGTTCCGTCAGTATCCGGCTCACACCGGGATTATTGGAGTGCTCGGCCAACTCGCGGTAATGAGCTTCACCCTCTTTCTCAACCTGCATCGCATATTCTAGAATATCCACAAGCAACCTCCTGAATTCGATTCACCTAGCCTATATGGCTCAAGACTAAAATATAGCATAGTGTCAGGCAAGAAATAAAAAAATGGGATACAGAGTTCTCGGGGAAATACCGTCATTTTCAAAGGATAATATGGCTATGCAGTAACTTCTCAATAAGTCCGTGCCACAGAGGTGCACCGTTTACGGGCCAAAGGGTGGAATCCAGAGGCTGGCACTCCGTATCACTGGATACCCGCCTGCGCGGGTATGACGAGGTGTTATAAAGCATGACGTGGGGTGTTCTGAAAAGGAGTCATTGCGATCCTTCTGCACGGCCTTATTGAGAAGTTACGCTATGCACGATAACTCTGAACACCTTTTTGGTGGAAATGAGGTTGCATTTTCAAGAGTGAACTTGTTCGCAACCAGCCCCGAGGCATATTCTTCGCTAACAAATTAGCTCCCACCCGACTTCAAGATTATTGTGTGAGCCTTACCGCCGGGTTACTCAGAGCAGGGAACATCGTGGCAAAAGAAGCGGCTCAACAGATCAATATGAATCAGCTTAAAAGCCATACAGGGCAGGCACTCCCAGAATACCTTGACAAAGGAGATCAGGGTTCCGGTACCGATCAGGGCCCAGAAGACCATATCGACCCAGCTTTCAGTGAGAATACCTTCAGTACCGTACACACCGTGTGCGGTAAGACCAAACAACATTGCAGACACCAGACCAATAAATAGAGGAGCCATGATAGTAACCTCCGTCACCATGATTAATATGTTAAGTATATTAGCATTTAATTATATATTGTCAAATAACTTCAATTCCCATCTCAACTTTGTGCTTTAGCCCGCCGTTACATACGCCCAGGTACAAATAAAAAGTATTCCTGATTACCCTCGAAACTCAGCCACTGATAGAAAAAAAAGAGCCCATGTTGGCCGCAAATAAACGCGTATGAACGCAAATATTTGAAACTGGCTCTATAAAACAGTCCTGAAATCAAGGAGCGAACTTGTTCGCGAAGAGCACGTTTCGGAGTCCATCGCGAACAAGTTCGCTCCTACAAAGGCAGAGCGTCAACATGCTCTTGGGTATTGTCAATACCCAAACAATAACCAGTGGAGAGCCCTATTCGCGTTTATCTGCATTCATTTCCGGCTGAGTTTTAGGGGTAATCAGGAGCCTTGGCGGGCAGTGATCACCCCCTGGGCCTGGCCCCTCTACCTGCTCTATATGCTCTATATGCTGGTCACCTTTCTCATCGGAATGGTACTGCTGGAACATCAGAGCATCAGCCCCGACTGGACCAGCGGCATCACTCTGGGCGTCCTCGGTCCCACTCTGTTCAAGACCCAGGCCAAGATTTTCAAACCGATTGCCGGCAACGGCGGCATCAACGCCAACCTGGAACAGGTGATGCATGGCATCCAGCAGTTCTGTTTCGTGCAGATCACCACCAGCCTCAGTTACCAACGGTTGGCTCACAAAACCGAACTGACCCACAGCGATGTTAGCCGGCTGGAAAAACAGCTGCAGGCGCTCTACGGAGACGATGAGTTCCAGTCGCTCATTAAACCACTGATCGATGAGCGCAGAACTGGTGGATTTGATAGAACGCAAGGATGCCAACAGGGTGGCGCAACTACTGAAAGAGAGCCGAAGTGAATAGCCAAATACCGCCCATCTCCCCGATCAAAGCAGCAAAACATACCCCGACAGCAGGACGCCAATGATGGCGGTGATACGATTTAACAGGGACATCACCACCACCTGATTCGGGTACGGGGTCGCCTTGCATGAGCCCTCACCACCGCAGGTGAACAGGCACAGAAGCTGGGAGCTGATCAGGTTCGTAACTGCAGTCAACACTGCGAACATAAACAGCAAGCCTTGCCCCTGGTTGTATACCAGAACCATAGCGACCACACAGTTGGCAAACAGCAAGCGTCTGAGCATTATCTTTAACCTATCCTGGTTACCCCTGGAACTCAGCCAGAAATGACCGCAAATAAACGCGAATACGGCACCAAAATTACCCTTCGCGGATAGCTTCCCAGGGTACTGAACGTAATAATCATCAAGAGTATGATTAGATGCTTCGCAATATGAGGATTTATCAGATATCTGCGTTCAAAACTAAAAGACAGGACACTCATCATCTTTGCTGGGTCAAGTGATGGGTGTCCTGGTCTTTTTCTGATAGTGTGGTTTTGCACGAGGGATCCGGGGTCGGAGTCGATTGCACCCACCGGTTGTGAAATATACAACAGCTCAGGTGCAATCGACTCCGACCCCAGCCACGACTACTCCACTTTTGTTGAAGCCTACGAGCAAAAACATTTCCCCCTTGATCTGCCCGGCCCAGTTAAAGCACTGAAAGTTTTAAATGGATCAAAAAGGCTTAACCGTCAAAGACCTTGAACCCATGATCGGAAAAAGTAATCGCATGTATGAAATTCTGAGCCATATACGATCACTAACCCTTAAGATGATTTGGTGTCTGCATGACCAACTGGGTATTCTGGCAGAATCTCTCACCAAGCCATCCCGGCACCATGTCTGATACTCCCAAATCAAGCCTGAATTACAGATTGACCAGAGAAGAATGAAAAACTGACTTACGCAAATCTTAGTGTATTGACAGTAAAGTTGAGATCACTTAACGGCATTAGGATTAGCCTTATGGGTGGCTACTCCATATTCAATTGCTTGGATTTTGAGGCGCTTTCCTCGGCTTTAAAATAGACCCTCTTCTCTAACTTATTTACCGATGCCACCAGGGAATTGGGCATTTTGCGAATGGCTGCATTGAATGCCTGTGCGGCTTTGTTGAATTGCATTCTGGCAACATTGATGCGGTTTTCGGTTCCTTCCAGTTGTGCCTGTAAACTCATGAATTGATCTGATGAATGCAGTTCCGGATAGCTCTCCATCACAGCCAGCAAGCTTTTCATACCGCTAAATGCTTTTTCCTGGCTAATGGCCATTTTAGAAAGCATGACCTCATCAACAGGAGGCTTACCACCTAGCTCCTGAATGGAAGCGGTCGAATCAAGCTGGGCAGTTTGTAGTCCTGTAACGGCTTCCTGCAGATCCACATAAGGCATTGCACGTTGCCTTGTTACCGCAGTAAGCGTATCTTCCTCATGCTTGATGAAGCGGGAAATTGACTCGGTCAAGACCGGAATTAAATCATTACGTCGCTGATAATTGCTTTCAACCTGGCTCCATGCTGAGAAAACCGCCTCCTCCTTACTGACCAGACTGTTGTGAATCAACACCCAGACCACCAAAGGTAACAACAGGAATATCAAAAATCCAAGAAATATTGTAATCACATTGTTCATTTCAAAACACTCCGTTCTTGGCGATTAACCCTGCTGTGGATCTGGTAACAAATATTGAAATCATTTTGAGCAATCAGGAATAACCATTGAATGTAATCATTTCCGTTATAGCCATCAATGCACCTTGCTCATTTTACGCGGCGGCTTTGTAATGGATTCCAGAACCACCAATTTTTCATCTCGATATACCTCGACACGGAGACGTTCATCTCCCTTGAATTTCTTAATAGACTTCTTAATATCCATCATGTTAGGTAATTCAATATCCTGCCATTTGCGGATTAGATCACCAGGCATTATCCCTAAGTCTTTTCCTGAACCATGCGCGTCAACATAATGAACGACAGGAAGCCTGACAGCTTGATCATTTAGCCTGGGGGAAAAGCCTTTATAGGAAAATCCGAAACGTAATTCCCCCTCATCAGGGTGTGGAGGCGCCTTAGCAATTTTTTCAATAATTTTTCCATCTCGCTGAATTTTTATATATATATCCAGTCCAGGCCGCACCTCTTTTAGACGCCAGCCAAAGTGAGCAGAATGCATAAATCTTATTCCTTCCCACTCCAATATCCTGTCTCCTGCGCGTAATCCAATCTTATCTATGAAACCATCTTTATTAACTTTCGTAATTCGTATTTCTTCACCAACATGATTTTGGAATATGCCATAGCGGTGGTAGTAAGGTATTCCCTGATGATCGAAACGTCCATTCTCACCATCTGGTCGATTGAACCAAACATGTTTAAATCCAAAGAAATATTTCCAGAAGCCGGATTCTTCCTGTCGGCCAAAATGAACATACCAGATATTACCAAAGGTATGATTTGTGCCCAGCCCCAGGGCCTTTAGATCCAGTCGCCACTTGCCGTCTTCCCCTTTTTCAAATAAGAATGGATCACAGTCTCGCCGTTCCAGAGGGTGAAACAATACTGCTCGGGTTTTATCTTCGTTATAAGTAACGCGCTCAGCCTTGCACGTTTTATAGCGCTTATAGGAATTATCCATTTGAGCAGGTGTAGAGAGCATCGTCGCCATGAACTTACGGGTGTCCGGTGTAAAAGCGTCAAGATCATCACGACCATTTCGATTCTCCAGTGCCCTCAGGTAACGGCGCAAAGTCTCTTCTGGGGTGTCCGCTGCCAGAACCTCGGGCTGATCCTCCTGGAAACTGGTATCTTTACCTGCACCGATCTGTGCACCAGTGGTGGCGCCCCCACCAATACTGCCGGCAAATTTGGAATCATCAAATTCATGGCCTTTCTGAGCATCAATGGCACGGATTCGTATAATTTCGGAGGTAGCGAATATGCCATCGGCAATCCGTCCAACCTTGAAGAACTGGATCATCTGACGGTTTTCAAGGTAGGCAACAAAGGCATCTGTATAGACTGACTCGAGGCTTGCGGACACTTCAAGTCGTACTTGATTATTTTTTACATCAATGACCAGAAGCAAGCCACGCTTATTCCGGCTCTTTTCCCCGATCTTTCGTTCATTGAAGACTTCGGCGGCGTATCGGTTAATATTGTCCTGTCCGTTTACAGTAATGATGCGATAGTCGAGATCAAACCTGTCCAGCAGCATTGCATGATATTCAAGAATATAATCGGTTTCGTCTTGCTTGAAAACATGCGCATTGTCTTCGATCAATCCCTCCGCTAGCGATGTATCAGGAAGATGTAATCGGAGAGGATTCTGATAAAGATAGCCAGCAAATAGTGCCAGCAAGATGACAGTCAATATCTTTAATCGCATTTCCTACGCCTTATAAACCCATGTATCCTCTACTTAACATCATCGTATCATAGTAAAAGACAGCATGAAAAGACAGGACACCCATCATCTTTGCTGGGTCAAGTGATGGGTGTCCTGGTCTTTAGCGTCTGAGCATTATCTTTAACCTATTGGTAACTATTCAGCTCACCCCTGAAATCCGCCGTTTCTGAGTTAAAAAAACAATCACTTGCACACATAAACTCGCATTACGTGCCTTTTAGTCCTTAAACCGGCTCTGTACTCAAATCCTAAAAACCACAGTTATGGTGGAACAGAGGTGTTGTAGGAGCGAACTCAATGTCATTAACTTAAGCTTAATACCATGGTCATCCCTGCATAGGTTGGAACCCGGTGGTCGAACTTCCCTCTTTCCCGTCATACCCGCGCAGGCGGGTATCCAGCGCTACGGAGCGCTGTCCCCTGGATTCCATCCTTAGGTCCGTAAACGGTGCATCCCTGCACCACTACTCCCACCTACGCGGGAATGACGAGCCTGAAGTGTACGGGGAATTTCCCACCTAAGTTAATGGCATTCGGAGCGAACTTGTTCGCGATGGACTACGAAACATGCTCTTCGCGAACAAGTTCGCTCCTACGCCTGAGTTCCGGATTACCGTGCTTAATAGTTACACTTGTTGTACGCAACTGCTTAATCCAAGAATCCTCCCGTGGGTGCAGACATCATTCGGAGTGATTATATGAACCACCAGGCAGTTGATTGAAGGCCTCCAGCGCCTGATTAAAATCATAGTCGTCAATCGCCCTGTTGATCGTTTTGAGCAGGCTCACGTGAGGCTCACCCGATGCACTATCAAGCAGTTCGGTAATCAGGTCAACGGCATCGGAGTCGTCATCTTCCAACAGTTCGCGCAGTCGGGCCAGCTGTTCGCGGGTGCCGGCGAAGCCGGTGCCGGATGTGATCGGTGATTCGGTCGGCACAGGGGCTTCGAGGGCGACCAGGGCCGCTATCACCGAATCGAGTCTGGCGCCAAGCGCCTGCAGCAGGGCATTCAGTTGATCATCAGCTGCATCCTCAACGCAGGCCTGCTCCAGGGCTTCTGCGGCCTGCTGCAGTGCGCCGGCGCCGATGTTGCCCGCCACACCCTTGAGGGTGTGGGCGGCGCGGGTGGCCGCCTCGGGATCATCATCTGATTGCCGTGCCTGTTTGAACTGCTCCAGGAAGTCGAACTGACTCTGGTAGAACTTGTCGAGCAGACGACGGTAGAGCTTTTCATTCCCCTGGGCGATACTCAGCCCTTTATCGATATCAATGCCGTCAAGTTGGCTCAGGTCGCTTCTCTCACCGGTATCCGGGGTGGATTCCTCTTTTTTATCCGCTACCTGACCCACTTCCTCAGCTTCGGGGTTGGCCGGTGTAATCCACTTGGCCAGGGTCAGGAACATAAGATTAAAATCGATGGGCTTGGCGATGTGATCGTTCATGCCTGCATCAATCACCTTCTCGCGATCCCCGGCCATGGCGTTGGCTGTCATGGCGATCACCGGCAACGTACTGAACTGCGCCTGCTGACGGATGCGGCGGGTGGCCTCATAGCCATCCATCACCGGCATCTGGCAATCCATCAACACGCCATCGAATACCTCCGTTGCCAACGCAGCCAGAGCCACCTGACCATTCTCCGCCACGCTCACGGTGATACCGCCACTCTCCAGCAGTTCCACCGCCAACTCCTTATTGATCTCGTTATCTTCCACCAACAGGACATTTGCACCGCGTAGCTTGCGCTTGGCATCCTCGGCGTTCACGTCACCCTTGGCGCTGCGGGATTTACGGTGGATGGCATGGCCTTGAGACTCCAAGATGGACTCCAACAGTGTGGAAGATGACAGCGGCTTGGTGAGGACACCGGCGAGATTCACCCCCCCGGCCTGCTCACTCACCTCTTCATCCCCGGGAGCAGCAATCAGGATGATTTTGGGAACCTTACCGCTCAGCCGTTGCTGAATTTCCCTGGCGGTTTCGATGCCATTCATGCCGGGCATGTGCCAATCCATTAGTAGAAGATCAAAAGGCTTGTCGTCAGTGGCATCGAGCACCACCTTCAAAGCCGCCGGGCCATCGGCCAGGCCCTGACATGGAATGCCCATGCTGTCGAGCATCGAGATCAGTATCTCACGGGCGGCGGCGTTGTCGTCAGCAACCAGCACACGGAGATTCTCCGTCAGTCGCAGATCAACCGGCGACTCCTGTTTTTCTTCGCTCTGCAGGGGGAAGCGTGTCGTAAACTGGAAGCGTGAACCAACACCCTCCTCCGACTCAACCGAGATCTCTCCACCCATCATTTCACACAGTTTCTTGGAGATGGCCAAACCGAGGCCTGTACCTCCGTACCTACGGGTGGTGGAAGTGTCGGCCTGACTGAAGGACTGGAACATACGCCCCTGCTGGTCCGGCGTCATACCAATACCAGAGTCTTCTACACTGAAGTGGATCACTACCTCATTATCATCTCGCATGCTCGGTCTGGCGCGGATAACCACCTCGCCTTTGTCGGTAAACTTCACCGCATTGTTACCCAGATTGATGAGGATCTGCCCCAGGCGCAATGGATCCCCTATCAGGGCCATGGGGGTATCCGGTGCGATATCGAACAGCAGTTCGATACCTTTATCCCCGGCTTTCATGCCGAGCAGGTTGGCAAGGTTATTGAACACTTCTTCCAACTGAAAGGGGATCATCTCAATATCGAGCTTGCCCGCTTCAATTTTCGAGAAATCGAGAATATCGTTGATGATGCCGAGAAGCGATTTGGCAGAGCCGTTGACCTTGTCGATGTAATTGCGCTGTTTCTTGTCCAGATCAGTATTCAGGGCCAGCGAGGACATACCGATGATGGCGTTCATGGGGGTGCGGATTTCGTGGGACATGTTGGCCAGGAAATCTCCCTTCGCCTTATTCGCTTCGTCGGCCTGTTCCTTGGCCTCTCCCAGATCAGCCGCCAATTTCTTCAGCCTGGAAACGTCCCGAAAACTGACCACCGAGCCGACCAGTTCATCCCCTTTGATAATAGGCAGGCTGGAGTACTCCACAGCAAAAGAGCTGCCATCTTTGCACCACAACACCTCATCATCGATGCGATGGGATTCACCGTACAGGTAGGTTCGGGATATCCATGATTCCCCTTCCGGGTAGTGACTACGATCAGGATGGGAGTGATGTATGAGGGAACAGATCTTGCGTCCCTCCAGCTCATCGGCCTCCCAGCCCAGCATCTGTGCACCGGTGGGATTGATGAAGGTCATGTGGCCTTTGTGATCAAGTCCGAAGATGCCCTCATCAACCGACTCAAGCAGCAAGCGACTGCGCTCTTCAGTCTCTTTAAGTTCCAACTCCGCCTGCTTGCGGGCCTCCTCAATGCGCAGCGTTCGAATCCCGCGCGTCACGTTCCCGGCAACACGCACCAGGCTCGTCACACTATCTTCATCGAAGGCATCGGCCTCTTCGCTGTAGGCGGTAATGGCGCCAAAGGCATCACCAAAAGCGGTCAACGGCACCGCCAGTACTGAGCGGTACCCCCTCTCCACAGCAGCCTCCCGCCAGGGTGCAAAACCTGGATCGGCCTGCACATCGGAGACCAGTGCCACCGCAGTGGTGTGGATTGCCTTGCCGGTGGGGCCTTGCTCATGGGCCTTGTTACTCCAACGGTAGCAAGTGGTTTCGAGAAACTTCTCCTCAAAACCGTAGCTGGCAACCGGGTGGATATTTTTGTCTGGGTCAGCTTGTCTGAAGCCCACCCAGGCAAAGCGCTGCCCATTGGCCTCGACGATGATACGGCAGACATCCTGCAGCAGCTGCTCCTCTGTCAGCGCCTGCATCACCGCCTCATTGATCAGGGTCAGAGTGGAGAGATCACGGTTGCTGCGCTCGACTCTTTCCGCCGCCGCCAGGCGTTCGGTGATATCGATCAGAGTCAGGCGGATTTCACCAATGCCCCCCGCCTCATTGGGAACAGGCAGGGCCGATAGCAACACATCCAATACCGCTCCATCGGTGCGATACACACACATTTCACGATCTTTCAGCACCTGCCCATCGACCGCCCGCCCAAGGCGGCCACGGCGTTCATCACCGGGGATCAAATCCGGCCAGCGAACCTCACGAAAGTCTGTACGTTTGTGGCCGACCAGCTCGGCAAAGGCGCGATTATGCTTGATAAAGCTCCAGTCATCGGGATTCACCGAGGCATAGGCAGCAGGGGCGGTTTCGTAGAGATCAAAGAGGCGGCTTTCGCGCTCCGACAGTTTTTCCGTGCGTTCATTGACCTGTTGCTCCAGCTCCTCCTTGGAGCGTGTCAGGCTTCTCTGGGCGGCGCGCGCAAAAAAGAAGGTGGTGGCGGTGAGGGCGAGTGAGAGGAATACCGCGCTGCCCAGCACCAGAAGTACGATATTGCGGAAGATGCCATAGGTTCCCAGCACCTCGCTCTGGCCGATCTCAGTGATGATCCCGACCCCCAGGGTTTCATCCCAGATCCAGGTGCCGATTACCGGTACACCGCGATAGTTGCGGTAACCCTCCAGGTCGTGCCCGGCAACCCGCCCCTTGAGCGCCTTGAAGGCTCTGGTGAAGGGGAACTGTGCCAGGTTTTCATCCGCATAAAGGGGCTGGTCCAACAGTGAACGACCCGGATCACGCAACTGGATATTGAGAATGCTGGAGTGCTCCGTCTCGATCAGACCAAGCGTATTCAACTCCGCCTCATAGCGGCTGCGTGTGATCATACGAGCCTGATCATCGACCAGGTAGCTCTCACCACCGTCGGCCATGCGGCCGGTAGCGACCAGCTCACTGAAGTCACCATAGGGGTCAATGCGCAGGGCGAGTACAGCGATCACCTCCTGGGCTACATCACGCACCGGTGTCAGCAGAAACATGGTGGCTTTGGTGACGCTTTCGCGGCCCAGTTCAGCACCGACGGCAGCCCGCTCCCTGATCGGCGGTACCAGTATAGTTTCACCCTGGAAGGCATTTTCGAGGCGCTCTTTTGCCAGTTCTGCAATCAGGTTCTGTTTGGCAAGATCACGGTCGCTGCTGGTGCCAATATTGATCCCGCCCGGTGAAATCAGAAAAAACCCAAGATCACCATACTGTTGGCTGTGCCGACTGAGATGTTTGCGGATGGCAGCCAGTGCCGACGTTTTCGCGAGGGTTTCGGCGCTGGCTGAAGGCACCTTCAACAGCGCCTCGGTGTGATGCTGAAAAGCGGGATCTGCGACCAACGATTCAGAGCGGAAACGCCAACCCTCAAACCAGGCATGGAGGCCCTTCTGAGTGGTGTAGAGCACAGAGTCGATGGCATTACCCTCGGCCATGCGAATACGTTTCTCCACCACCTGCAGCCCAATAGTGGTGATCAAACTGATGACACCCAACAGCAGAGCGACCACCAGCAGTCCAATGCTCATGGCGCGCGGAGAACCAAAGAGGCGCGCCGGATCGCGATCACGCAGCCGCACCAGTACAATCACGATCAACAGCAACAGAGAGGCGATAACAATGGAGATGATCCAGGGAAGACTGAATTGCGACTCACCCTTGACTGCGCGCTGCCGAAGACCACGAAGATCGGACAAGAGCACCCCGGCACGCCGGTAGATGGCTGCTCTCTCCTCTTTCGTGATCGTTGCCAGAGCCTTGTTCAGTATACCCGCCAGAGGAGCCCAATCCTTGCGCACAGCAAGAGAGAGATCATAGGTACGGTCGATTCCCAGGGTCACCCGCAGCCGTTTCAATCCCAAATTGCGCTGATAAAAACGCAGTGCAGCGAGATTGCCTGCGAGCATCTCCAACCCGCCTCCGTTAAGGAGCTTGAGACCGGTCTCAAGATCATCCACCAGCACCAGCTGATCACCATGGCCGAGTTCGCGCAGATAGTCGGTAACGGCGTCGGAGCGTACCACACCGATACGCAGGGAGCTGTCGATGTCACTGACCTGTTCCACGGGTAGGGCATCACTGCGTTGCATCAGCACCCACTCCACAGAGAGATAGGGCTTCGTGAACTCCAGATAGGTTCGGCGCTGGGGCGTTTCAGCGGCCAGTGTGATCAGATCCAGCTGCCGGTCGCGGGCACGTTCAAGAACCTCGCTCCATGGAACTGCCGGCGGTGGTGTGAAGCGCAGGCCCAGACGTTTCTCCATGGCTGCGATATAGCCTGCGCTAACACCGAGCAACTGTCCGTCATCAATCGATTCGAAAGGCTGCCGTGAGGTTGAGGCACCCAGATGGATGGTCGGATGGGCTTTGAGCCAGGCGCGCTCATCACTGTCCAGTGACTTGAGGAAATTCTGGTGCGCCTGGGCGCGGGGCTTGAACTGATAGTTAGCCGGATCAACAATCCAACGCGCCTCAACCTGTGCCAACTCGGTGAGGCTGATCTTGTCCATACCGGCGTTGATCTGCTGCAGCAGTTTTGGGCGATTGGTTGTGACAGCAGCGTAGACTGGACGGGTAAGCAGGGTTAGGCGTGTGGCAACAATCTCCTGATCCAGCCCCTGCTCTTTGAGCGCCAGATCCACCGCTGGCTCCTCCCCGGCAATCGCATCGATTTGCCCCATCCGCAGGGCCTTGAAGGCCTCGCTGTAATCCACGAAAAGAGTGGCATTCAGCTGCGGGTGTGAGCGCTGCAAGACCTCCTTGTCGAGAGGTGTTGATACACCGATACGCCGCCCCTTGAGGGCAGCGAAATCATCTATGGTGGGGTCACCCGCACGCCGGTATAGGGCGGTTGATACTTGGTAATAGGGCTTGCTGAAAACCAATCCTTCCACAAAACCCTGATCACGGTATAACGCGGCATGAATGTCCGCCAGTCCGTTGCTCACCGCTGCCACTGAGTTGTCAAGACTGCGCGGCACCAGGCGTACCGGGACACCGGTTTTATCAGACCAGAGTTTCCAGTAGTCAGAAATAAAGCCGTGGGCTTCCCCCACTTCGCTAGTCTTCGAGAGCGGTGCATTGGCGTGAGCCACGGAGACAATCAAGGCATCATCATCGCGGGCGGTACCGCTGGAACCGAGCCAGCGACGCTGGGCCTGCAGCAGCTCACTCTTGCTGATCAACCCCATACCCGAGTTGATGATCTCCAGCAGATCGGAGCGACCGGAGGTCACCGCCACATACCAGTCACTGCTGTAGAGCAGTTGCTCCTTGCCGTAGCGGTAGTGGCGAATCAGCCCGCTACGCTTAAGGTGGTATACGCCAGTAGGGGTATCGGCGGCAAAAACCAGCAGACTGCCCTGTTTGAGATCGGTAATGATGGACTCATAGTCGGGATAGGTCACCACGGCATCGGGACCGAGCTTCTCCTTCAGAAATTCCTCGACAACATCACCTGCGAGGACACCTACGCGGAAGGCGGAGAGATCACTGAGCTTTTTCGGCTCATCCAGGCTCTTGTGCATGAACACATGGGTGTCAGTGGCCACCATAGCGACACCGTAGTCGAGATATTCATCACGGGATTTACGGTAGAAGAGCCCCGCATGAACCGGCAACCGGCCGTCACTCACCTGTTTCAATGTATCGCCCCAAGGGGCAGCCTGGAAGTCCACGGCAATACCGGTTTTCTCCCCCCACAGACGCCAGATATCAATGATCATACCTGCCGCATGACCCTTCTCACCGACAAAATGGAAAGGCACGCAATCGGCACAATAAGCCACAGAGAGCCGTTCGGGATTGGCTGCATTGGCGGTTGCCGGCAGTACGCCGAGTAGCGCAATGAACAGAAGAACGAGGTGGCGCAGAATAGGAGCCATAGCGCTACCCCGGCAGCGTTAGCTGTTCTTCAAGAACCGGCATGGCGTGATCCTCTACGGCGGCTACCCTTTGGCTGGGAGCGGGTGTGAATGGACAGATATAACTCCCTCCGCACTAGCGGAAAAGAACATACACTCCAAAAGATAGCAGTTGAACCGATGAAATCAACGCATCACCTATAATAGAGCTGCCAACTACAGACAATAGCCCTGCTCAGGCCACTTTGTGCAGCAAAAGGTCAATTCTCTCCAGCACCGTTCCAAGTACCGGTGCCAGCTTCTTGCGCAGCAGGCTCCCCATGGCACTGCTTCCTCTCAGTGCGGGACGCAGAACACCGAACCCGAGACCGGAGAGGAGATAGATCGCGGCCAGTTCACGATCCAGAGCCGGTGCAACCTGTAAGCAGGCGCCGGCTTCATCGGAGAGGGCCATCATCGCCGCTGCGTTATCAATAAGCGCCTCTATTGTCAGATCCGGGTTTCCTTCCGGTCTGACAATAGAGAGGTAATTACGCATTAGATCGAGGGTCGTGCAGACCACATCCTGAGTATTGGGCTTGGCAAGAATACGCCGACAGGTATCAAGATAGGTTTGCCCCTGCCCGGATAGCACCTTCAGTAGCAGTACGGCTGTGCTGTTACCGTTATCTATCAGTGGTTGCAGTCTCACCCGACAGTCACTGAAATCCACCCGAGGAGGCAGGCTTTCCGGCAGGTCGTCCGGGGTGGCCGTTATAAATCCAACAAGGTATGGGGTTTTACGTGCCGCCTTTTTCCACAGCAACTGACGTACCGCCTCATCCAGCAGTCCCGGCAGCAGCGCCTTGCTGACCGACTCCATCATGGCTTCAGAGTCGGTTTCAAAAGGGAGATATTCAACCAGATAGCTTGCCAGCAACCGACCTGTCTCTCCCTTGACCACGGCATCGGTCTGCAGCATGCGGCGGGCATTCTCCGCCTCTTCAACCGCCCACCAGGCGCGACGCGCCAGCTCGTCCGTCAGCCCTTCGGCGCAAACAACGGCAAATACTGCGGTACTTTCACCCAGCAACAGCAACTGCTCCAGGCTCTCCTCCCGCATACGCCCTTGCCGGGTCCAGCGTTGCAGATAGAGCGGATAGCCGCCTGGATTGCCAAGGGCACGTTCCGATAGATAGGAGCGTACTGTTTTGAGATAACGCTCATCACTGCCAACAGGGTTAAGCTTGATCGTCACGTCACTCCCTGCAAGCAGGCCGTGAAGCGTCATATCGGACTCATGAATTCGTATGGCCAAGGGTTTATTGGCCAACAGTACATTCAGACGCAAGGCGTCTTCACTGGAGAGTTCCATATAGTAGTGGGATTGTTTTATCGGTAACTATTCAGCACTATGCCGCAACTGTTCAGTTCACCACTTACCCTTCGGTGGGCGCCACATAGGTGGCATCTTTGGGGTTGAGGAAGATAAAACGAAACTCCCCATCCTCCATCTCCACATAGTCCATTACCGCCTCCTCAAGAAGGAGCACGGAATCCGGTGAAACCACAACGACGGTTCCATCAGCATCTATATGTGTATCTGTTTCACGAACCTCATCGAATCCCATTAGGTATTCGATACTTCCGTCGTCTCTCTCCCGGGCCGCCATACGCAGCGCCATTCCTTCGGTGCCACCTTGTCTGGCAGCATCTTTGATCTGCCCGGCGGCCGCTTCTGTAACTTTAAACATAGACTTGCTCTCTCAGATTACTTGTTGCTTACACGTTCTAACATGCTTAACAAACCGTCGAGTCCAGTGGTTTCCACCAACGTCGCGCATATGGGTATAGCTTGCCAACAAATTTTTGTAGACAACCCCATCATTGGTTCCATCGATTCCGGCACCACGAAGCACCTGGTAAGCGAAGCGAACCTCCTTATCCAGATTTTCAAGGGCGGAGTAGTGAAACTCATGAGCTGCAATCTCCTCCGATTGCCCGGGAAGTTTGGGCCATGGGCACTCATCCCTCTCACGCAGACGAACATAACCTCTGCCCTGAGGACGGTCGTGCATAACGATATCACCAGGAATTGCCCCCACCATGCTGCACATTTTATCACCCCAGGTCAGGTTACGGGCAAGGTACATAAGCCCACCACACTCGGCATAGACCGGCCCTCCTGATTCGATGAAATCCTTGATCTGATGCCGCAGGGAGCTGTTCTGTTCGAGTTCATCCATAGCGATCTCGGGAAAACCGCCGCCGATAAACAGTCCATCCACAGTCGGCAGCGTGGTGTCTACCAGGGTATCAAACGGTACCAGTTCCGCCCCCGCCGCTTCCAGTCGTTCCAGATCTCCAGGGTAGTAAAAGCCAAAGGCGCGATCCCGAGGATAACCGATACGCACCCGATCACCACTAAACAGTGGCTTACTCTCCACCCGTTCCGGCAGGGGGACGTTATCCGCCGCCGAAGCAATAATACGGTCAAGATCCACCTGTTCCGCCACACGCTGGCCCAACAGCCTGATCTTGGCCGCAGCTTCACTCGACTCATTGCTCGGCATCAGCCCTAGGTGGCGCTCGTCGATCTCCAGCTCCGGGGCGGAATGGAGTGAGCCGACGACCTGGATATCTGTGTAGTGCTCAATCACCCGTCGCAGTTTGCCTTCATGGCGGCTGCCGCCCACTTTATTGAGGATCACTCCAGCAATGGTGATATTCCGGTCGAATGCCTGGTAACCGAGAATAAGCGGTGCGATACCCCGGGTCATACCGCGTGCATCAATGACCAGAAAGACCGGCGAGTGCAACAGAGTGGCTAGGGCGGCATTACTGTTGCCACCATCAAGATCGAGGCCGTCATAGAGCCCCTTGTTCCCCTCAATCAGCCCGATATCCTTGCCCTGCATTGCGCGGTGAAACTCCTCGGTGATCTCCTCGGCGGGCATAGTGTAGAAGTCGAGATTGACACAGTTGTTGCCTGCGGCGGCGGAGAGCCAGATCGGGTCGATGTAATCTGGACCTTTCTTAAACGGCTGCACCGCCAGGCCACGCTCATGCAGTGCCGCCGTCAGACCGATGGAGACAGTGGTCTTACCTGAAGATTTATGGGCTGCAGAGATAAAGAAATGAGACATTGCTTCAATGGCCTAGCTTATGGGGCAAAGCAATTATAACCGTAACTATTCAACTCACCCCTGAAATCCGCCATTTCTGCGTTAAAAAATGATCATTTAGCCATGTAAACTCACATTTTTCGCCTTGAACTGACGAATTTCAGGGGCAATCTGAACAGTTACCAGCGATTTCTTTGCGGTACTGATATAGTTACTTATACCATTGTTTGCGCTGAAAGAGCTTTAGAGCGAAAAAAACCACCGCCGGTTACCCGGCGGTGGTTTATTGACTTACCCGTTAGTGTGCTTATGCACACTCGTCTTCGGGATCTTCCAGGCTTTCCGGCAGTACCTGCAGCATGCGTGAGGCAACGGCCACCAGCAGCATAGCTACAGCGATTCCGCCAAAACCAAGTAGCGCCTCGGGTACCGTGGGTACGTAGCTGTTTACCACGCCGTCAAAGAAGCTGCTCGAAACAACCTCCTTACCCGGGAAGATGTTCATCGGAAACGCCTGACCGCCAATGACAATCACGTAGACCTGAAAGAAACCACCAACCAGCACAAGCAGTGAGGCCGATGCAATAGCAAAGCGCGATGAGGCAAATGCCGGCGAGTAGATAAGGAACAGTGGAATGACGCCACCGATCAAAACCTGACCGATCCAGAACATGTTGGTATAGATGCCGCCATCCAGCAGGATAAACTGCTCTACTCCGTGGTGCTGTGTCGCATAGAGGTTGGTCAGGTGGTAGACCAGAGCAAAATAGAGTACGGCACCAACAAACACACCCAGAAGGTTCTTCAATTTTGCCAAGCGAAGCTCACCCAGCTCACGTCCTGACCACCAGTAGGCGGACATCAGTGTAACGATAAAGAACGCCAGACCGAAACTGAACGACATGATGATAAACATCGGTGCCATAATCGCAGCATCATAAGCCTCGCGAGCCACCAGAAAGCCGAAAATGGAACCGGTACCAGTGGTCAATATCAGGCGCCATAGGAAGGCGGCATATCCGACTGTGGTTTTATACTGCCTGACGTTGCGGTCGATCATGGTCCAGATATAGACACCAACGATAGCGAAAAACCCACTATAGAGGATGATGTTCCAGGCAAAGATCGACTTGAAATTATAGCTGGTAATGGCAACGATAATACGATCCGGGCGACCCAGATCAAGCAGCAGTACAATCAGCCCCCCGGTGAGCAGACCAAGCGCCAACAAGGCTGAGAAACGCCCCAGCGGCTTGTACATCGGACCGCCAAAGACCGAGCCGATAGAAGCAACATTAAGTGCCCCCGAGGCGGCCACGATCAGAAAGAGAGCAAATACATGCGGCAGACCCCAGACGATCTGGTTGGTCATGCCGGTAACATGATGGCCGCTATGCTCCATAAAGAATGCAGAGCCCAAGGCGACGGCAATAATAAAACCGAGAAACGCGAGGCCACCCCAGAATCTGGGAGAGCTGCACCAGAGCTCACGGTAGGACATATCTTTCATCTAACTCTACTCCTTCCCGCTTATACGTTGGTGTAGCGAACACCGGTATTGAGTTCAAGGTCAGCTCGAATCTGCCGGCTGCTCTTCTCTTTCAGGGCCATTGCGACGGCACTCTGGGGATCTTTCAAATCACCAAAGATAATCGCCTGATGACCATCTTTCTGGCACGCATCCTGACAGGCGGTGGTAGTTGCTCCACCATCAAGACGGGTTGCACAGAAGTTGCACGACTCAACGCACCCTTTGCCCCGCGGAGCGGAGACCAGCTGTTCCGTTACATCCTGATGAATGAAGGAGCGCGCCTTGTAGGGGCAGGCCATCATGCAGTAGCGACAACCAATACACTTGTGCCGATCCACCATAACGATACCGTCGGCACGTTTAAAAGAGGCGTTGGTCGGGCAGACATCAACACAGGGCGGATGCTCGCAGTGCTGACACATCATCGGCAGATTGGTGATCTCACCACTCTGCTTGTCTTTCAACTTCACCTTACGGATCCACTGTGGACGTTGTGCATCCCACTTTTCATCGGACTGTCCTTCAGGTCGTACCTGAAGATCGATACCGTTTTCACTGTTACAGGCGTCGACACAAACACTGCATCCATCTACGCATTTATTGGTATCGATCAGCATACCCCAGCGGGTATCGCTACTCGCACCCTGCTCCTTTCCACTGCCGGTAACAGCAAGCAGAATACCGGGGGCCACAGTAACAGCACCTACTGCCAGAACCGTCTTGCCGAAAAATTCCCGGCGCTTCATATCAGGCTGGTCATTCTCTTTCATCATGATCAGTCCTCTAATACCTGGGTATGCCATCTGGAAAAGTGCTGCGCTGTCACCGCATGTTGTTTATCAACATCAAGCTGCAGGGTAAAAGCACTCGCCTTTATCGCCGAACCACCTAGTGAGACACTCTTCTCCTGCGGTGTTTTCCGGTGACACTGGAAACAGGCAAAGTAGAGATTGACTCCCACATAGCTGTGGCATGACTCACAAAACTGCCCTTCGTCACTGACCGGTGTATAACCACCCTTGTCGTCTTTACCGGCATGGCAATCGACACAGGCGGCAAGGCTGGCCTTGGTCTCCCTGATGCCCTGACGGACGGTAGCGACCCGATCGTGCTTCAGGTAGTCCATGTGGTTACGGCGCATCTCCGCCTTTGGCGCCACACAGCCGTCCGCTCCGAGACCAGCCGCCTTGGATCCCTTTGTGACAAAGGATTCACCCATGGCCCCCATGGAGAGCACTGCAAACAGTGCTCCCATGAAGATCATTGTGGATCGTTTGATGCCGGTAGAACTAAGCATGACAGCTCCTATTCACCAAGACCCATCTGGATATAGCCGGTGGGGCAAACATCGGTACAGACGTGACAGCCGATGCACTTCATATAGTCGGTATCAACGTAGCGACCGGTGGTTGCATCACCCTTCTTTACACGGAAGACCGCATCCTGAGGGCAGAAGATAACGCAGTTGTCACACTCGAAGCACATACCACAACTCATGCAGCGGTTGGCCTCTGCAGCCACCTGCTCCTCGTTAAGCACAACCAGGCGATCTTTGAAGTGACCCAGCACATCTTCAGCGCTCGGTACCTCTTCACTACGAACAACCCGCGGTGTATAGCTAAAGTGTCCAAGGAACAAGGCACTGGATCCAATCACTTCCTGTTCGGAACGATCTTCAAAGTTGTGTACTGCGTACTTGGCGGTAGCCGTACCGCGCATGTCACCTGTGGAGGAGTCAAAGGTCTCCGGATCGAGGCCAGCTTCATGCAGCTTGGCAAACAGGTCGAAATGGTGAACGTCAACCTTTGGACGCTTGGCCTGCTCTTTCTGCTTCATGTAGCTGTCGATGCTCTCAACCGCTACAGAGGCCTGACCAATAGCAGTGGTCAGCAGGTGTGGACGTACGATATCACCGGCCACGAAGTGACCCGGCTTGCCCGGTACCTGGTAGAACTTGTCGGCATCAATCATATTGCGATCATTTGCCATCTCTTCGACACCAGCCATGTCGCCGCCCTGCCCGATAGCGGAGACAATCAGATCGGCTTCCAGAACACGCTCAGTGCCCTCGGTGGGAATCGGGGTCATGCCGTCCATGGTGCAATCGCACACTTTAAGTCCGGTGGCACGGCCATCAGCACCGACAACCACTTCCAGCGGCATCACACCATCCAGAATGGCACAGCCTTCGTGGAGGGCATCGTGGATCTCGTGCTCTGCAGCAAACATCTTGTCCTTGGTGAACAGAGAAGTCAGCGTGGCATTGGCATTTTCGGCAGCGTCTGCCAGGGCCTGATCCTGATTCATACTGGTGTCGTGCACCACATCTTCAGGGTTGCCTGCGGCGGCATTATAACCGACGCGGCGAGTGACCGAGATAACGTCAATGGAAGTGTCACCACCACCGATACAGACCACATTCTTTCCGGTCACCTTCAGGCGGCCTTCATTGAATGCTTTGAGGAAAGCAACTCCGGAGACACAGTTTGCAGTGCCTTCCCAGCCGCCTATCGGCAGACCACGACCACTCTGGCATCCAAGTGCCCAAAGAACGGCGTCGTACTCTTTTTCAAGGTCGGCAACAGCAACGTCGGTACCTACACGAACGCCGGTGCGAACCTCTACACCCATATCGACAATGCGTTGAATCTCACCTGCCAACTTGTCACGGGGAATACGATAGTTGGGGATGCCGTAGCGCATCATTCCACCCAACTCAGCATCTTTCTCTATGACCGTGGCGCCATGACCCATACGACGCAGCTGATAAGCCGCCGCCATTCCAGCGGGACCGCCGCCTATGATGGCAACCTTCTTACCGGTATCTGTGCCAGCTTCAAATTTGTAGCCATTAGTCAGTGCGGTATCGCCGATAAACTGCTCGACGGAATTGATACCGACGAAGTCCTCGATATCGTTACGGTTACAGCCTTCCTGGCAAGGAGCGGGGCAGACACGCCCCATCATGGAGGGGAAGGGATTGGCATCAGTGGAGCGACGAAATGCGTACTCCTGCCACTCTACACCCTCAGGTGGTTTTTCCTGACCACGGGCAATTGCAAGGTAGCCACGAATGTCCTCACCGGCAGGGCAGCCGCCCTGACAGGGTGGAGTCTTGTGGATATAGGTGGGGCACTTATGGGAAGTGTCTTCGACGAAGATCATTCCGCCCCAATCACTCCACTCGTTGTCACCTTCCTCAAAACGACGGAAATTCAAACTGGCCTGCATCTCTTCAGTAGGAGTCGCCATTTTCTTGTCTCCTTAAACCTAAATATAATTCTTAAAGCTCCGGCACTAACCTGACAGTTACCACCGGCGTGAGTTTTCTGTTACCGATCAGCTACTCTTCAGTCATCCTGATCGTCTTCATCTTCACCGCTGTTCTGTCCGGTCAGGATGATGGCATTACTTACCAGTTGGTGGACGCTGACAATCTGATCCATGTCCATGCCGTAGTAAGGCATTACCTTGGTAAACTGGCTCTTGCAGATGGCGCAGATTGCCGCCAAATGGGTCACTCCGTGGTCTTCTATCGCATGATTCAGCGCAGTCATACGGGGCAGTGCGCCCTTGACCCGAATCTCCATCAGATCATCTGTCAACAAGCCGCCACCACCGCCGCAGCAGAAGGTCTTTTCACCGATGGTGTTGTGATCCATATCAACATAGTTGTTGCACACCGCCTTGATCACAGCGCGGGGTATCTCGAACTGACCTCCCGGCTTATCACCCATGCGGGTGGCGCGTGCCACGTTGCATGAGTCGTGGAAGGTGATGGTCATCTCATCATTAGCAGACTTATCGAGATTAAGTTTGCCCTGCTCGATCAAATCATTGGTGTACTCACAGATATGCTGCGGTACCGGATAGTTGGGATCAAGGTCATCAAAAGGACCTGCCAGCGTATCGAGGAAAGCGTAGGCAATGCGCCAAGCGTGGCCGCACTCACCAAAGACAATACGTTTAACACCCAGCTCGGTCGCCGCCTGGCGGATACGCATGGACACCCTGCGCATATTCTCGTAACTGCCGATGAACATGCCGAAGTTGCCCGCCTCAGAAGCGGTGGTGCTGAGTGTCCAGCTGACGCCGGCCTCATGAAACACTTTGGCATAACCGATCAGTCCATCGACGTGAGGCTCTGCAAAGAAGTCAGCAGAGGGAGTCACCAGCAGGATATCCGCACCCTTAACATCGAGTGGAAACTTCACCACTACGCCGGTCTCTTCTTCGACATCCTCTTCCAGACCTTCGAGAGTATTCTCGATAGCAGGACCGGGAAGGCCGAGGTTGTTACCTATTTTGTGTACCTTGGCGATGATCTCGTTACAGTACTTCTGGCCGTAGCCGATACTGTCGAGTATCTCGCGGGCCGCCATTGAGATCTCTGCCGTATCAATACCGTAGGGACAGAAAACAGAGCAACGTCGGCACTGTGAACATTGGTGAAAGTAGCTGTACCACTCATCCAGAGTCTCGCGCGTCAGATCCTCGGCACCCACCAGCTTGGGAAAGTATTTCCCCGCAAAGGTGAAGTAGCGGCGGTAGACTTTACGCAGAAGATCTTGTCTGCCTACAGGCATATTCTTGGGATCTTTCGTACCCAGATAGTAGTGACACTTGTCAGTGCACGAACCACACTTTACACAGGCATCAAGGTAGACCTGGAATGAACGATAGCGCGAACACAGATCCGCCATCTTCTCCAGGGTTTTATCATGCCAGTCATCGACCAGCTCGCCGGGAAAACCGAGGTCGGTATTATGATCTGGATTGTTGACAACGTATGACTTGACATGAGCCATCGTGCCTTCTTCCAGCGCCGGTACATCCACATACTCCTGGAGTTCCGGTGTAACAAAAGTTGCCTTTGCCTTAGCCATCTGTAGCCCTCGTCGACCAGGTTAGTTCTTTTCGTTCTCTTCCAGCGCCTTCGCCCAGGAGACGATATGCCGCTTCTCACGTGAATTATCCACCTGATTTCGCGACGGGCTGAAGAAGATACCCGGTGCATGCAACAACTTGCTGAAAGGAAACAGCAGCATCAGCACAACAACCAATGTTATATGAACAAGCAGTGGGAGATCCATCGGTAGCGCACCACCGCTGAATGTCCAGATGCCAGTGAAGAATTGCTTAACCGCGACAATATCAGTGTGTACAACAAAGCTCATCATCAGGCCGCTAAAGCCGATAAAGCCAAGCAACATAAGCCACAGGTAATCAGACGGAGCTGATATGTAGCGAACGCGGTCAACAAAGATACGCCTGATAAACAAACCACCCAAGCCAGCAACCATGGCAAAGCCAGCATACATACCGAACGGCTGAACCAGTTCAATAGGGAGCCAGACAGTGTCCATGAAGTAGCGAACGTGGCGGAGCAACACCAGGAACAGTCCCAAATGGAACATCCATGAGAAGATCCAGGTCCATTTGGTGCTCTTGAAAAGGCTTTCAAAAAACACCACTTCACGGAACATGCGCAGTACCACACCGGTTTGAGTAACAGGGGCCGGGGTGGTGGGAATCTTTAATGGAGCAGGCGTTTTGGCATACTGGGCAATCTTTCTTGCCAGGCCAATGACCAGCACAAGAGTCGCCACAATAAAAAGCAACGCATAGACAGTCGACATGTTCCTGTCTTCCTCAATCGGTGTTCAAACAGCCGGGAGAGAAATTTCCTCTCCCGGACGATAAGATCATCGCGGATCTTTTAGATACAGCCGGTAGGCTTGGGCAGACCGGCGAAGCGGCAAGCCTGCTTACCAGGACCGTAGGGGAACAGGGAGTACAGGTACTTGCTGTTACCCTTCTCTTTACCCAGCTTTTTACCAACAGCCTTTGTCAGAACACGTACGGCTGGAGCAATCTGATACTCTTCATAGTACTCACGCAGGAAGGTGATGATATCCCAATGCTCGTCAGTGAGTTCCAGTTCATCTTCCTTGGACATTTCCGTTGCAATTGCAGGAATCCACTCATTCAGGTTTACCAGGTAACCCTCTTCATCGGTCTCAAAGGTCTTGCCGTCAGCTTCGATAGCCATTTTCAAATCTCCTAAAATATCAGGTAGTGTTAAGTCAGTTTTGGATCAAACCCAGGCAACGACTTTGCTGTGTTCAGCAGAGAGGTCGACGAATCCTGTGTAATCTACAATCTCAATCCCATCGGTCATACGCTCCGCAGTGATACCACGGGCTTTCAGATCTGCGCTCAGTGCATAGAACTTGACGCCCTGAGCTGCTTTTACCTTCGCCTCAGCGGAGGTACCTTTCATTGCGGCATAGACGCCATCCTCAATCATCAGGACTGCGCTGCCCTCAAGAACATGCCCAAGACAACTGTCAAAAGAGCTCTTCTCGAAAGGTGATTTATTTACGGTATGCAATTCACTCATAACAGCACCCTATTCGTTAGAAACTGAAGACGACATCTTGACCTGCCATGATCTTAGCCAACTCTTCGCGGCCAACTACATGGATAGAGTCCTTCTCAGCCCAATCTTCATCCTCATCTTCCCACTTCAGAGGCATCAGGTCGTCAATAGTCAGACCACGCTCTTCCAGGGACTCCTGTTCCACATACAGCTTGGTAACCTCATAGTCACCGAGAGCGGAATAGGTGGGTGAAAAGTTTTTCATACCGGTTTCTGCGGTATCCTGTCCCTTAACGATCTGGTAGACACCGTCATCAACAAACGCCACCGTCACATCCTGGTCGAATGCCGCACCGATCAGCACCACTTCCAGTGCCTCCCATGCGTAGATGGTGCCATAGGGTGCACGACGATTGAGGTACAGGAATTTCTTTATCTCAGGCATAATTTATCCTCCTTCCTCAATCGCCAAAGACCATTAACCGGTCAGCCTGAACTGCGGCTTCGACCAGCTGTCCCAGACCAGAGATCCGGAACTTGGGATGAATGTTTGTGGCGTCTTTTCCATTACGCCCAGCCTCACCGTCATCAACAACGCCACGGCGCTGTGCTGCGGCGACGCAGACCACCATATCCAGCTCATGCTGTTCAGCAAGCTCAGCCCAGCGGTTGACGATATTACGGTCATCCTGCGGTGGTGTAGTCAGTCGTGTACTGTTACCAACACCGTCGTGATAGAAGAAGACACGATAGACCTCATGTCCTTTCTCCAGTGCGGCCTTGGTAAACATATAAGCGGTATCAGACGCCTGATGCTGATACGGCCCTTCGTTTATCTGAATGGCAAATTTCATTGCTATCCCTTAAGTCAGTTCGTTAACCGGATCAGAAGCGAATATGCGTGGAAGCATTCAGGTTCGCACGACCACCGCGCCAATTATCAATATGATATTTGGTGAACGGCAGACCGGTTTTCTCGAAGAAACGAGGCCAGCCAATACGCTCAGCCCACTCACCAATACGCTCCCAATCTTTCGCATCCTCTTTGTAAGCACCAAGAATCTTCTTGACGACAGCAGATACCTCAGGCCAGCGAGGCGGATTATTGGGGATACCGGCCGCAACCAGTTTATGGAAGGTCGGTTTTGAACGGGCATTGGAGTTCTTGCCACCAACCCAGATCGCGAAGTTGGAGTGCTCAGAGTCGTTGATCTGCATCGGAGGACAAGGTGGGAAGCAGGCACCACAACAGATGCACTTCTTCTCATCGACTTCGAGAGAAGCCTTACCGTTAACCATTGCCGGGCGGATAGCAGCAACCGGGCAGCGAGCAACAACCGTAGGACGCTCACATACATTGGCAACCTGATTGTGGTCGATCTTCGGTGGCTTGGTATGTTGAATGTTGATAGCGATATCGCCCTGACCACCGCAGTTGATCTGACAGCAGGATGTGGTCAGACGAACACGGTTTGGCATCTCTTCCTTGATGTACTCTTCGTGCAGCTCATCCATTAGGGCCTTAACAGCACCTGAGGCGTCGGTAGCAGGAATATCACAGTGCAACCAGCCCTGGGTGTGCGAAATCATGGACACGGAGTTACCGGTGCCGCCGACAGGGAAACCCTCAGCATTGAGCTTTTCAATCAGGGGATTAACCTGAGCCGAGGTAGAGACCATAAACTCGATGTTGGAACGGATGGTAAAGCGAACGAAGCCTTCAGCGAACTCGTCAGCAATATCCATCAATTTACGGATGGTATAAACGTCCATCTGACGCTGGGTTCCGGCACGTACCGTCCAGATCTCATCGCCACTCTTGGCAACGTGATGAAGAACACCCGGACGCGGGCGGTCATGCCAACTCCAAGCGCCATAGTTCTTTTTCATTACAGGATGCAGGTAGGCATCCATCTCCGGTACGCCACACTCATCAGGCATGCGAGGTGCTTCAGCCATTGTAACCTCCAAATTCTTTTAATCTTTGAATCTGTTTACGATCATGACCAACATACTTAGTCGGTCGATTACAAACTGCCACTATCGACAGTCTGTAACGAGATCAGTTTATTGAGCAGCCTTGCGCTCTTCCCACTTGGCAGCTTCACCTTCCCAGTCATCCATACGTACATATGGATTCATACGAGGACGGGAGATCATGTTGGGATCAACTTCAACACCGATACCTTCAATGAAGTTGGTCAGACCGATACGCTCGATCATCTCACCGGTGCGCTCGTGCTCCAGGGCATTCTCTGCAAAGAAGTCGATTACTTCGACTGCCAACTCTTCCAGCCACTCATAGTCGTCATCGGTTTCCAGCTTGTGGAAAGGTATGAGCACGGTACCCATCAGATCGCCGATCTTCAGAGTACGCTTACCACCTACCAGGATAGTGACCCCCTTGTCGTCACCAGGAGAGAGTGCCTTGGTCATAACATTGATGCAGTGCATGCAGCGTACGCAGTTACTGTTCTCAATCGCCAGTGTATCGTCATCATTTAATGACAGCGCCTGGGTGGGGCAGCGGGTGATCACATTGTCGATCATATTCTTGCGGCCCTTCTCGGTGACGTAACTCTTCACCTCAGCCTGATCAACCTTAATGTCATCACGCCATGTGCCTATGATAGCGATATCAGCACGCTGAATGCTATTCATGCAGTCATTGGGGCAACCGGAGACCTTGTACTTCATTTTGTACGGCAGGGCCGGCCGATGCATGTCATCGAGAGTTGCGTTGACCAGCATACGCATGGTGCGGCCTTCATCAGCACAGGAGTGCTCACACCGGGCAGCACCGACACAGGACATACCGGTACGTACCGCAGGACCGGCACCGCCCATATCGAAACCCATCTCATTGAGGGCATCGAAGGCGGGCTGTACATTGTCGGTAGAGCAGCCCTGGAACATGATGTCACCGGACTGTCCATGCAGAGCGATCAAACCGGAACCGTACTTCTCCCAAACATCACAGAAGTCACGAAGGGTCTTGGTATCGTAGTGCATACCAGGAGGAGGCATGATGCGGATGGTATGGAATTCAGCCGCTGCAGGGAACAGAGCATTTCCCTCATCATCCTTCAGCTCGGTGAAGCGGGGAATAACACCACCACCGTAGCCGATAACACCGACGGTACCACCCTTCCAGTAGCCCTTCTTTGTCTCGTATGAGGTTTCCAACTGACCCAGAAGGTCGACCATCATATCGTTGTCGTTAGCCAGACGTTTGAGGCCGGTGATAAAGCTTGGCCAAGGGCCACTCTCCAGCTGGTCCAGCATGGGGGTATCATGCATCGGTTTTGCCATCAGTTAATCTCCCAATTGGTCTTGATCATTTGGATTCCAAATTAGCCAAACAGTGAAACCTGGATTCATCTTCCAACCCTGCTGTGTCGGCATCTCATCGAAATCTCAACATGGCAGGTATTTTAGGATTCACTTATGCAGCAAAATATCCTGCTGATGGGGGGGTTAACAGGATATATATCTACCCACTAAGAGATATATTGTAATTTAATAATATATGAATAGGCTGTTAGTTTCGTTCGAATAATATCTAAATATTCATGATGTTAGGATTACTTTCTAAGAATGATCACCAATAGACAGCACTAACAATCTGCGGCACTGCAGCAATTTATCTTCTACTCCAGACTTGCAATTGATGTGCTCTCTGGGTTCCAATAATAGCCTACTATATTACTTGGGTATTTAATGATAACAGTAACAATCCGGTCGGGGAAAAAGCAGTACTTCCCGTCAGGTGCGTTCTACTATGAGAGATGAGGTGGTTAGACTATGCTCCTGCTGAGTGATGTGCTGATACAGAGTCCTGATATAGAAAGTTTTGAGCATCTACTTGAAGTGGTTAAGATGCGCCGCCAGGGTGAGACGTTCTTCCGGATCGATGTAAAACCCCAGTATGCCGACACCCCGGAAAACTGGGAAGACCGGCTTGAAGCTGCTTTTACCTGAAGGAATAGATGTGAAATACCTCCAATCTGAGAGTTTTTTAGGCGACAACGAGTGCGCGGAAGATGCTGCTTCATCAACCAAACTGGTGGAAATACAACTTGAGCAACTGCAGGAGAAGATCGCAGCAACCACCGCCGTCCACTCCCCGGAGCAGCGGTTGACACTGATCACAGAGTACGGCTACACCCTGCTGCAACTCAACCGTTTTGAAGAGGCGTGGCAGTCAGCCCGAAGCAGCCTCGATGAAGCGATAGCGTGCGAACTCTGGCTGCAGGCCGTGGAAACCTGTGACATCATGTTCCAGGCAGAGCAGGACGAATCGATCAAGGCACTGGCCCATGGTATCTGGCTCAGCGTCACTTTCCCCATCGACCCTGAGCTTAGCGTCGCCATGCTGCAGCATCTGATCGATGAGACTCCCGACCGCTCTGACGGCGCTGCAGTGGCCGCTGCAACCGCCGGCTATATTGTCGGCCTTCGCGCCACTGATGACCAACTTGAAAGTCTGCAGTTCTTTACCAACCAGTTACTGGGGCAGGTAGCACGCCGTCACAGCCAGATTGAGGAGCAGGAGATCTTTGACTTCTGGATACAGCAGCTTGAGCTTGACGATCCGGGAAAATTTCTTCCACGCCTGGCCCAGGTGCTGGATCTGCTCGTCGCCGACGACTGGTGGTTCAATCGTGACCATCTGAGAGAAACGATTCCCGACTGAACAGGGGTAGAGAACAATGTACTGGCAAGAAGATACCAGCAAGGAGCAATGTAGCGTTCCCGACAACGTAGTGGATCTGGTTTACCAGATCCGCTGCTCCACTCTGCCGGTTGATCATGCGTGGCCGCTTGCAAGCGAAATCAAAAAAGCGCTGCCCTGGTTTCCTGAAGAGCCCCTGGCCGGCCTGCACCTGATCCATGTCGCCGACTCCGGCAACGGCTGGGAGAGACCTCAGGGAGAGGGGGAGCTACTCTACCCTTCACGTCGCACCCGACTGGTGCTGCGCATTCCCAAACAGCGATTGGATGATGCCATGGCGCTGGTAACAAAGACGCTCGACATTGCTGGCCACCCACTAAAAGTAGAGAGCGCCAAGAGCCGCCAATTAGGCATCACCGATATTCTCTACTCCCGTTACGTTATATCGGAGCCCACCTGGAGTGAAACCGAATTTATCGACTGGACGGTGACCCAGCTGAAAACCATGCACGTGAGCTTCAAAAAGATACTCGGTGGTAAAACCAACCGGCTGGCAACACCACAGGGAGCATTGATGACCCGCAGCCTGATGGTGGCCAACCTCTCATTTGAAGATGCCATACATTTACAGGAGCAAGGCATTGGTGAAGGACGAGCCATGGGGTGTGGTCTCTTTATTCCTCAAAAATCTTTTTAAGGGAAGCACAAAAAATCATTATCAACTAAATATTTAAATTTACTCCCAGTAGCTTTAACATAGCCGGGATCAAAAAAATCCTTCTTCGGGCCGCTGCCTATTCTAGCAATGTGCAGTTCACAGGTTCGGGGGGCACACTTTCGAGAAGGAGAAAACTATGTCATACGAAGTTAATGGTACCACTATCCCCACCAACCCCAACGGTTACCTTGATAACCTGGAAGATTGGAATGAGGATGTTGCAGCAGTCATCGCCGAGGCTGAGGGCATCACCCTGAGTGACAAAGCATGGGATATCATCAACCACCTGCGTAATGAGTACTTAAACAACGCTGGCAACCAGCCCAATGAGCGCCACATGGTCAAGCACTTCAAGAAAGCGTGGAC
>JBEVXT010000224.1:31999-36153 GCA_040505955.1 Sedimenticola sp.
GGATTACTGAGTGTAGCCAGGTAGCAAAATAAAAAAGGGCGATAAGACATAGCCTCATCGCCCTTTCTCTATCCAGGCACGGAAAAATCCGCACCCGAATATCAACCACCAAATTACTTGGCGTTGCGCTCTCTGGTCTCTTTGATCACCACTTCCGCCACACTGTTTGGGCAGGGTGAGTAGTGCGAGAACTCCATAGAGAACTGGCCGCGACCGGAGGTCATGGTACGCAGATCACCGATATAGCCAAACATCTCACTCAACGCCACGTTAGACTTGATGCGAACACCGGTGGGGCCAGCCTCCTGGGACTTGATCATGCCACGGCGACGGTTGAGATCACCAATCACATCACCGACGTGATCCTCAGGGGTGAATACGTCGACCTTCATGATCGGCTCAAGCAGTTGCGGAGCGGCTTTGGGAACGGTGGTGCGATAAGCCGCCCTGGCGGCAATCTCGTAAGCAACAGCGGAGGAGTCGACCGGATGGAAAGCACCATCCAGCAGGATAACCTTCACATCCAGCAGCGGGAAGCCGGCAAGGGTGCCCTCCTCCATGCTCTTTTTGAAGCCCTTATCCACAGCAGGCCAGAACTCACGAGGAACGTTACCACCGGTCACCTTCGATTCAAACTCGTAGCCGGAACCCACTTCACCGGGCTCGATAATGTAATCGATCTTGGCAAACTGACCGGAACCACCGGTCTGTTTCTTGTGGGTGTAGCTGTCTTCAATGCGCTTGGTGATAGTCTCGCGGTAGGCCACCTGAGGCTTACCAACATTGACCTCAACACCATGGGTGCGCTTGAGAATATCGATTTTGATATCCAGGTGTAGCTCACCCATACCCTTAAGGATGGTCTCGCCGCTCTCCTCGTCAGTCTCAACGCGGAAAGAGGGATCTTCCTGAATCATCTTGCTCAGAGCGATACCCATCTTTTCTGAGCCGCCCTTATCCTTGGGGGCGACAGCGATGGAGATAACAGGATCAGGGAAGACCATAGGCTCCAGGGTAGCGGGGAATTTCGGATCACAGAGGGTGTGCCCTGTCTGGGTGTTCTTCATGCCGATGAGGGCGATAATATCGCCTGCCTGAGCACCGTCCAGCTCGATACGCTCATCAGCGTGCATCTCAACGATACGGCCGATACGCTCATTCTTGCCGGTGAAGGTGTTGAGCACAGTATCACCCTTCTTGATCTTACCGGTGTAGATGCGGGTGAAGGTGAGTGCGCCGAAACGGTCATCCATGATCTTGAACGCCAGGGCACGCAGTGGCTTATCGGGGTCAACAATGGCGTACTCCCCCGTCTCATTACCCTCCCTATCCACTTCAGGCTGAGGTTTAACCTCAGTTGGGCTGGGCAGATAGTCGACAACAGCATTCAGAACCGGCTGAATTCCTTTATTCTTGAACGCAGAGCCGCAGTAGGTAGGGAAGAAGTCCAAGGCGATGGTGCCCTTGCGAACGCACCTTTTGATATCGTCTATGGAGAGCTCCGCACCATCCAGGTACGCCTCCATCAGGTCGTCATCCTGATCTACCACTGTCTCGATCAGTTTTTCACGATACTCTTCAACCTTGTCGACCATGTCGGCGGGGACATCACCGATGTTGTACTTGGAGGGATCACCGGAGTCATCCCAGATCCACGCCTTGCGGGTCAGCAGATCAACCACACCGATAAAATCGTCTTCGGTACCGATCGGCAGCACCATCACCAGAGGGTTGGCGGCAAGCACATTCTCAACCTGTTCGACGACACGGTAGAAGTCAGCACCCAAGCGATCCAGTTTGTTAACGAGAATGACGCGGGCCACCCCTGACTCGTTGGCGTAGCGCCAGTTGGTCTCAGACTGGGGCTCAACACCACCGGAGCCACAAAAAACACCCACACCACCATCAAGCACCTTCAGTGAGCGGTACACTTCGATAGTGAAATCGACGTGTCCCGGTGTGTCGATGATATTCAAGCGGTGACCATCCCACTCACAGGAGGTGGCGGCGGATTGAATGGTGATACCACGCTCGGCTTCCTGCTCCATGAAGTCAGTGGTTGCCTCACCGTCATGCACCTCACCCGTCTTATGAATCTTCCCAGTCAGCTTCAGAATTCTCTCAGTGGTGGTCGTCTTACCAGCATCCACGTGAGCGAAGATACCGATGTTGCGGTAACGGGAAAGGTCTGTCATGTCGGTTCTCAAATAAGATTAAGTAAAAGTAATAAGTTACTGGTAACCACCCCATGAGCACGCCTCAGAGGGGTACACTGTTTCCCGGTCGATAGTGGCTGAAAAAACACCAAACAACCCCAACCTTAGCGCCGGCACCTGGCGCGAACAGAAGTAAAACCTATAACCTTTTGATTACACTGGCTTTTCAAGGAAACGTCGAATATTAGCCCGCTAGAGTAACACAAACCGCTAAAATCCTGTAATACTGTTTTCAATTGACCTGAACAATCCCGTTTATTTTCAGCTAACAATCGGCATCAAGAGACTAACCAACCTTCACAAGAATTCCTTCCAGCAGAGCCCCATCGATCGGATAGTCGAGAGCGGCAAAAACAGGGTAGCGCTCCTCCATTCTCAGCAGACGGGGCCGGTGCGCCTTATCGATAAAGACAATCAGCCTCGCATCAGGAGCGTAGCGCTGAAGCGCGGCACAGAGAGACTCAAGGTTGCTCATCCGGTCGCGCAGGTCGGGATCGAAGTGAAACTCCGCCACCACCACTGCCGGCCGACTCTTTTTCAGCCACCCTTGGGCCTTGCGTATCGAATAAACCTTGGACGGGGCAAACCCCTTTCGCCGGTATAGATCAGAAAAATCAGGGTATCCCCCCATCTCGATAATTGATAATAGCTGTGGTTCCGGCATTTTCCGCCCCCTCATCCGGCATGCGCTCGATGGCATTCGCCAAATAAGCCGCTTATGGTATAACCAGTAGACCATCCATACCCGGGGTCGGAGTCGATTGCGCTGAAATTACGACTGTTTCCTGAGATATTCAACGCAATCGACTCCGACCCTGCCGGTACCAAAGATACCGTATCACTCCAGGACGCAGTTTATGAAACTCAACATTATTGTCCACGACCACTCAATGAATCTTGAAATACCCGATCAGTTCATCACGTCATCCAGCGATGCTTTTGATCGTCTCGATGCCGAAATGAACAAAGGTGTCCAGTCGGGTCAGCAGTGGCTTACCAATCCCGATCGGCATCAACGCTGCCAGATCGCGGCGGGAAAACTGCTCATTGCCCTGGAGACCGACAATCAGGGGCTGGCGATGATCAGCGCCGGTTATATTGTCAGCCGGATGCCGGAGATCAAGCGGGTCACAATCGACACCTACGGAGAGCCCAACGGCACCGAATTTGAGTAGCAGCGCAACACCGCATCAAAACACACTCACTAATAGAGCCCAAGCAAAACTCTGTTCAACAGCAGATTTTCCTAGTAAAATACTATGTAATTTATATTCTAACTTCTTTGGAGTGAATCTGTTATGGCCCTACGTCTAAAGACCCACTGGCACAAGGAGGGAGCTGAGCGCTCGCTGGAGGAGATTGCAGGCGCAATCGCTTTTAACAGCTGGCGAATCGCCATGGACAGAGCGATCTCTCTTCATGGAGAGAATTTTATCTACCGTGACGATGTGCAGCGGCTGGCAGTCATTACTGAATACCTGATATTCCAAGCCCAGATTGCAGAAAGGATGAGCCATGGAATACTCGACGGTGAAGAGCGCCGCAGCTTGATCACCCATCTGGTGATTAAGATGGCGGCCCATCTTGATGAAAACAGTAACGATCTTCTCGGGCCGGGTGATTACCAGACCCCCTTCATCGACCGTTTCAACCAGCGTTCCGCCGAGTATTCTGAACTTGGCTTCAGCGACGATGGCCCCAGCTACCCTTTCCTGCGGCATCTCGGTTACGAGATTCAGCAGTTGATGAATGACGGGCAGGAGAACCGCTGGGTAATTGATCAGGTGATGGATAAAGATGCACCGGAGATCTACAAACAGCTGAAACGGGTAATTAGAAGCCTGTTTTTGTAGCTTGAAACTTGAATTCTGCACAATAATCCTGAAAACCAGCCCGATGGAGACAACATTGCATTTGTAGGAGCGAACTTGTTCGCGA
>JBEVXT010000224.1:36253-37348 GCA_040505955.1 Sedimenticola sp.
AAAGTCAGTAGCATTTATTTGGAGAAGTAATGCGCCCCGCTCAACTGTTAACCGTACTGGAGTGTGAATTTATCAGCGCCAGTGAAGGCTACCACACCCCCGTCATGCTCTGGGGGCCGCCCGGGGTGGGAAAATCCCAGATGGTTGCTCAGGTCGCAGCAAAACATAAGGCACCGGTAGTCGATATACGACTGTCGCAGATGGAGCCAAGCGACCTGCGCGGTATCCCCTTCCGGGTGGCTGATAGTGTGGAGTGGGCAATTCCGGCCCTACTACCCAATGCCGAGAAGCACGGTGCCAAAGGCATTCTGTTTCTTGATGAGATCACCTCAGCCCCACCGACAGTCTCCGCCGCCGCCTACCAGCTGATTCTTGACCGGCGCCTTGGGGACTACCAAGTACCCGACGGCTGGGCTATTTTCGCTGCTGGCAACCGCCAGGGAGACCGTGGCGTCACCTACACCATGCCAGCACCACTGGCCAACCGTTTCTCCCACTTCGAGGTAGACACCCACCTTGACGACTGGGTGCTCTGGGCCTACCGCAACGGTATCGATGAGCGAATCATCGCCTTCCTCCGTTTTCGCCCGGAACTGCTGTTCGATTTCGACCCGGCCCATAACCCGGTTGCCTTCCCCTCCCCCCGCTCCTGGGAGTTCACCCATCGCGGGCTGCAGAAGTTTGCCGACCACCCTGACCTGCTGCAGGCTACGCTGCAGGCCTGTATCGGCCCCGCTGCCGGAGTCGAACTGCACGCCTTCGTCAACAGCATTGAGCAGATGCCCGACCTGGACGGCATTATCGCCGGTGATGAAGTGGCGGTACCCGGCGAGATCGACCTCCAGTACGCAGTCGCCGCCGCCTTGGTGGGGCGGGCCATCCGCTCCGAGGGCGCTGCCAATCGCAACCGGGTGATCGACAACATACTCCTCTATGCCGGGCGCTTCCCGCAACGCGAGATGGGGGTGATGCTGGTCTCCGACATGCACCGCGCCATCGGCAATGCGCTGTTCGAGGCACCACAGTTCACCCACTGGGCCCAGGCGGTATCGGATGTCATGTTGTTTGAATGAGTTGGCAGTTGGCAGTTGGCAG
>JBEVXT010000224.1:37448-49919 GCA_040505955.1 Sedimenticola sp.
GCGCTGTTCGAGGCACCACAGTTCACCCACTGGGCCCAGGCGGTATCGGATGTCATGTTGTTTGAATGAGTTGGCAGTTGGCAGTTGGCAGTTGGCAGTTGGCAGTTGGCAGTTGGCAGTTGGCAGTTGGCAGTTGGCAGTTGGCAGCGATTGTGAAGTGAGAGGTGTAGATTGCAACCACAACCGATAACACTTGGCAAAAACCATCACACTGTCAGTGTGGCACCCAGCCCGCCTTTCCTGACAACTGACAACTGACAACTGTTAACTGATAACTGACTAACACCGTGACCACAAACGAAACCGAGACAAAACTGGCGGCAGCCCGTACCAAGCTGATCCTCGACAAACCGTTTCTCGGCGCCCTGGTACTGCGACTACCGATGGAAGCCACCCGGGGAGAGTGGTGTGCCACCACGGCGACTGATGCCCGCAAGTTCTACTACAACCCCGAGTATATCGATGCCCTGAACCTGGCCGAGACACAGTTTGTGCTCGCCCATGAGGCGCTGCACTGCGCACTATCCCATTTTGCCCGCCGTCAACACCGCCTTAGCCACCGTTGGGATCTTGCCTGTGACTTCGCCATCAACCCACTACTGGTGGATGATGGCCTTACCCCACCGCCCAATTCACTACTGCTGGATCAGTTCCGGGAGATGACGGCAGAGGAGATTTACCCCCTGCTGGATGAGTTTGAGGATCAGGAGACCCTCGACCACCACGCCTACGACAAGGATAACCAGGAGAAAAGCGGCGCTGGCAAGACCGAAAACGACCTCTCAAAAGAGCAGGAGCAGAAGGCAGGCTCCGCCGCCGGCGATGCACCGCTGGTCGAAATTGATCAAGGTGCCGGCGGCAACACGCCCCCCCCCGCTCTCGGCCCGGACGAGCAGGAGACCCTCAGCATTCAGTGGCAACAACGCATGGCCGGTGCCGCCCAACAGGCAATGCAGGCGGGCAAACTGGGGGGCACACTGGCGCGAATGATCGATCACCTGCTGCAGCCACAACTCCCCTGGCGCGCACTGCTCGCTCAACACCTCTCAAGCAATGCCCGTGATGACTACAGCTATATGCGGCCATCGCGACGTGAAGGAGCCTATATACTGCCCAGCCTGCGCAGCCAGCAAATTGATCTGGTGGTGGCTATCGACACCAGCAGCTCCATCGGTGATGAGGAGTTCAGCCAATTCATCTCCGAGATCGATGCGATAAAAGGGCAACTGCGGGCACGGGTAACGCTGGTGGCCTGTGATGCCGCCCTGGCCGATGACGGCCCCTGGGTGTTCGAGCCCTGGGAAGAGTTCAAACTTCCACGCACCTTTACCGGTGGTGGCGGCACCCGCTTCGCTCCCGTATTCGAGTGGGTGGAGAAACAGGGGCTGCAGCCGGAGACGCTGATCTATTTCACCGATGCCGAGGGGAGTTTTCCGGAAATACCGCCCCACTACCGTGTGATCTGGCTGATCAAGGGAAAGGGCAAAACACCCTGGGGAGAGCGGATTCAGCTAAACTAAGAAAAAATGGAAAAGCAGAACACTCGACTGCATGGATGAAAGAGGTAGAACGGTCATTTTGCCAACCACGCGGTGGGCGCGTAACATCTGAACTTTCCTGGGATTCACAGGTCTATCCGTAAATGCTTCACACTCGCACATCAGTCAGGCCATCAGGGAAATCAACCGCCCTCCTCTGCCTGCTTTATCTTCTCACCGTCATCACTCCCTGTAGCTTTGCTGATGAGATCCGCCTCCCGGAGATCGGTGATCCTTCCGGCAACCTCTTCACCCCGGTTCAGGAACAGCGGCTTGGACAGGCGTTCATGCGCAGCATCCGCAGCAGTATGACTGTACTCTCCGACCCACTGATGGAGCACTATGTACAGTCCCTGGGAGAGCGACTGGTAGCTGCAGGGGAGAACCCGGGACGCCGTTTCCACTTTTTTCTCATTGACGCCCCCGAGATCAACGCCTTTGCCGGACCGGGGGGCTATATCGGCACCTATACCGGCCTGGTCACCGCCACGCAATCGGAGAACGAACTCGCCTCAGTGCTTGCCCATGAGGTTGCTCACATCAGCCAGCGGCACCTGCTGCGCACCTTCGACGCGGTTCAGCGCATGGCACTACCCATGGCGGCACTAACGGTGGTCGCCCTGGTGATCGGAGCTGCCGCCAACAACCCGGATGCGGGGATTGCCGCCGTCTCTGGAATTCAGGCCGGTATAGCCCAGCGCCGAATCAACTTCACCCGCGCCCACGAAGAGGAGGCCGACAGCATCGGCATTAAGTCACTGGCCGGCGCCGGTTTTGAACCTCAGGCAATGGCCACTTTTTTCGCCCGCATGGGAAAGGCCTCACGCCTTTACGATAGTGGCAAGCTGCCTGAATTTCTTCGCACCCATCCGGTAACCACAAACCGGATTGGTGATGCTTACGGACGGGCGGATGAGTACCACTATCAACAGCGCCCTGACAGTCTGGAGTACCATCTGCTAAAGGCACGACTGCGCTCTGCTCAGTTCAGCAGTGCAGATGAAGCGATTGTGTTCTTCAAAAAAAGCCTCGACGAAGGCCGCTACCGCAACGAAGAGGGTCAGCGCTACGGCTACCTCTTATCACTGCTTGCCGCACGTCAGTATCCTGAGGCGAAAAAAGTGCTGCAGCAGTTACGGCAAAAGCGGCCGCAACAGATTGACTATATTGTTGCCGAGGCTTTGATGGAGAAGGGGATGAACCACCCCGCGAAGGGGCTGCAGGTATTGAGAGAGGGGCTGGAGATTCACCCTGAAAACTATCCACTGTCGATCTACTATGGAGAGGCGCTCCTCGCACAGGGAGAACCCGCCAAGGTGATACCCCTGCTTGAAAAGCAGATTCAGGATCGCCCCAACAACATCACACTCTATAAACTTCTGGCACAGGCGGCAGGGAACAGCGGCAGAGAGACCGAAGGGCGCCGTTACCTCTCAGAGTATCACTACCATTCGGGTGATCTGAAGGCGGCAATTCAACAGCTTCAGCAAGCGCTATCGGATCGCTCGATTGATTACTATCAGAGTGCCGCCATGGCCGCCCGTCTGAAAGCGTTACGCCTGGAGCAGAAAGAGCTGAAGAGCCGGGAGAAGAAGTAGCCCGTAACGAGGCAGGGGTTACGGCATGCCTGATCACTCCTGAAACTTAGCCGGAAATGAATGCAAATAGAGGTGGGGGAATCGATAACGTACAAGTGACAGTTAGCTCTGTCCCCTTACCCTGGCGCAGTTTGGTTATTAGCCTCCGGCCTGTTAGGTATGGCTGGCATGAGAAAAATATACAGCAAGAGTAACTATTCAGGTGATTGATGCGGTTCGCAAGCTCACCACATCCTACATGCAAGCATGGACAGAGAAAGGATTGTGGGATGTAGTGAGGTACGAACCGCATCACTCGAATAGCAATGAACCCTCCTGTGTACCGGTGGGGAACAGATACCTGAATAGTTACCAGCAAGAGAGGGTAAGGTGTATTAGATCTGAACTAATACAGTTTATATTCGTGATTATTTCCGGCTTACTTGTCGATTAATATCGCCCTTCAGTCCCGTTTATCTTCGTTACTCCCGCTCAACATATCATCCAGATCCACCACCTCATCCAGATCCACTACTTCGTCCAGATCCACCACGCCATCCACGCCCTCATCCGTAGGAGGGTTCGATTCAGGTTCTAATGTCGGCTCTGGTTCAGACTCTGGTTCGGGTTCTGGTTCGGGTTCTGGCTCGGGTTCTGGCTCGGGTTCTGGCTCGGGTTCTGGCTCGGGTTCTGGCTCGAGTTCTGGTTCGGGCTCCGGTTCCTCAGCCGCCCCTTCATCGTCCGAAAAGAGCTCTTCGGCAAGATCAGAGATAGCAGCCATCTCGTCAACCTCTTCAGGCTCCTCAATAGCCCCCGCTCCTTCCGTCTCCACGCCGGAGGCTATCGCCATCTGTTCATCCATGGTGGAATCGAGATCCTCGATCTCCCAACTGCTTAATGCATCATCAAGATTCACCGCTTCATCAGTTTCGGTGATCTCGGCGCTCTCAACCACCGGCGTATCCTCCGGGGTTGTCACTCCATCCAGTGCAGCTCCCTCCGCCGCTGCTTCGGCATTAACAATCGCCTCATGCTTCTGGAACATATGGCGCAACTTATCCTTGTCCAGGTCGCTTCCCGCACCACCGGCAAACATCAGGGAGAATTCATTGAGCATCCGGCTCATGGTGTCCATCGTTGTACCCAACTCACCGCTCAGCCGTTTGTTCTCCAACTTCAGTCGCTCGATCTCAGCGTTGAATGTTGCCTCCTCATCCTCGCTGGCAAGTTTACTCTGAACACTGCCGGTCGTCCCTTTGGGAATTTCGAGGGTGCGGTAAGGCTCAACTGCGGCTTCAAGTTCAACATTGAGGTTCTGAAACGCTACGGCATCACGCGCCATGTAGATGTTCATAAAGGTCTGATAGAAATACTTCTCTCCCCGATCAATACCGGCCACCGCCTTGTCCACAGCTGTGCCATTGAGGTGGTAGACATCTTGTGCCACGCCCCGGGTCTCAGCGGTGCGACGCTCATCATCTTTTTTTATCCGCGCCTGCAGCTGCAAAATCGCCGTGCGATCGCGCGCTCTCTTGATTAGCGCCCGCACAATAAGAAACAGTGAAGTTACTGTTGTGATCAGCAACAATTCACCCAGCAGCATCAGAACCAGGAGATCAATCTGCAGCATCGGATGCACCCTCATCCTCAGTGATCAACTGCACACGTTCATTTTTCAGACTACGACGGAAAAGCCAGAAACCGACCCCTGCAACAATCAACAGCATAAGGTTGGCGCCGCCAAAAATCATTCCATTCATCATCCAGTCCGGTGCTGTCTCCTCCGGTTCGGGTTCAGGCTCAGACTCGGGTTCAGGCTCCGGTACCGGTAGCGGCCCGGGTTCCGGCAGCGGCTCAGGCTCTGGTACAGGTTCAGGCTCCGGTGGCGGAACAGTGCCTCTGCCCTCAATTGTCATCGGATCAAAAGAGTGGTCGATAGCACTCCCCGAAGCGGTCTTTCCGGTTACTCGCGCGCTCAGGGTGCCATCACCGATCAGTGAAGATGTATCAATCTGCGCCTCCCAGACACCCGCTTCCATTCCGGGGAGTACCATTACCGGCTGCTCCCCCCCTTCAGCAGTGATCAGCTCTGCTTCAAACATCAGTGACGCAGCATCCACCAACTCACCGTCAGCACTGATCAGTAGCAGTGTGCCGTCCGCCTCTCTGTCGATCACCTCCACTTTGAATGGCGATGCCAGTTCGAACCTGTGCCGATGTTCACGTTGAAAAGTTTTACCCTCTGCGCGAATGATCAGTTCATTTTTTCCGGAATTGAGCCCCTCTCCGACAACAACTGTAAAGTTGCCGTCACCGGCCTTTTTGTCCTCTCCCTGTCCATCATCAAACAGCGGGCGCGGTTCGCTGACCACACCCTCATTGACGTGCTCACTCTTGACTTCGAGCATTTCAAGGAACTCCTTGCGCGTAATCGTCTCTCCCTTGTTGGTGAAGTGAATCTGCAGGGGTAACTGCTCTCCGAGAACAAAGCGGATGGGTAGTTCGCTGCTGCGCATCTTCATATTGGTCACAACCATCACCCGATTATCGGGATCGACCGCCGCCAGCAACCGCCACTCACCCACTTCCGGATCGGCGATGGTCAACAGGTCGTAACCGTCATCATGGTGCCAGCGCACATTTTCCGGAGCCTCCTTAAAACCAAACTGCTGGCCTGACGGCGTGATCACCTGAGTCGGTTCCGCACCATCCTGGCGAAAAACCAGCAGGGTCAGCTCTTCAATACTGCTATCAACAAGAAACTTATTGTCATTGAGGGGGACTGTATCGGGCTGCCCCACCTTCTCGAATATACGTAGAAAAATCCGTTGCAACTGTTCTGCATCATCAACCTGTTCATACCAGCCGCCGCTCTCGTTGGAGAGTATTTTCATCAGCTCATGGTCAGCACGCTCAGAGAGGGCGATGGTGTGAACCTTGGCGCCAAATGTCTTCAGCCTGGGTACCAGCTGGTCAATAATGCGCTGACGGGAGATTCTGTTCTTACCCGGAGCCTTACTGATATCCACCATGCCGTCGGTCAGCAGGATCAAGTGCCGCTGGTAGATTCGAGTTGCCCCCTCCCAGTCGGCAATAGCGCGCTTTAACACCTCTTCGATATTGGTAAACTGACCGGGGGAACCGATCTTTGCCGCTCCCGCTCTTGCGCGTTCCCTCCAGGCTTCGTCCACCTGACCCAGGGGCACCTGCATATTGACATACTGGCCAAAGGTCCAGACACCGGCACGGGCCTCATCCGGCAGCAGACTCACCAGCAGCCGCAATGCCGGACGGCGCAGATTTTTTGGATCGTTCTGCCTCATGCTGCCGGAGATGTCGATCAGAATCCTGGCATCGGCGGCATTCACCTGAACCGGTGCCGCCAGCAACGGCGGCGCGCTGCACAGCAGCAGGCCAAGAAGCAGTTGCAGGGGGCGAAAAAAAGGTCTCGGTACATTCAACATACATCCAGGTCCTTTGCTTTTAGATTGCCACTTATTGAGTACGCTTTTTCCCTTTGACAGGAAGCACTTATCACCAACCGACTGCTAACAGTCACGCTTTGGAGTGATCCAAAGCGATCCCCGGGAATCGAATCGTGAGATCCTCGGAGCGAGCGTCTGTTGACAAGTGCAGCGTTCAACTTCCTGTTGAAATGCTACATTGGATTTAAAATCTCCAGAACTATTAGCGGCACTTGTATATCAACACTTTAGCCTGGAGATGGCGTTATGAATAGGGGGGAGGTGTTCCACCATCCGGCTGCTGGTAGTAGCGTTTGTAGCTCCAGAGGTATTGTGAGGGAGAGATTGATCTCTGCAACCTGCTTTTCACAGTTCGATATATAGTAGAGAATCTGGCCAAGAAGACGACCAAGCATCCGGGAGAGCGCCACCGGCAATCTTACGAGAACGGACATCGTTAGAAGTATTATTTTTGCGCCCATAAATTTACTTTATAAAACATCGAATCGTCATTATGATACACATAACTATTCAGCACTATGCTGTAAATGATCATTTTGTAACGCAGAAATAGCGGATTTTAGAGGCGAGCTGAATAGTTACTGATACACGACGAAAACATTACACCACTATCGGAGAAAGAGAGATGAGCGGTACAGAACCCACCGGACTCACCCCAGAGCAGGCATGGCTGATGATACAGGATGACCCACGCGCCATCCTTGTGGATATACGCTCCAGCATGGAGTACCTGTTCGTCGGCCACCCCAAGGGAGCCGTCCACGTCCCATGGATCGACGAGCCCGACTGGGTAGAGAATCCGCATTTCGCCACCGACATCCGCAAGCTAATGCTTGGCGGGGCCATCTGCGACAAGGAGGATGGCTGTGTACCGGTGATCCTTATCTGCCGCAGCGGCAAACGTTCGATTGAGGCGGGTAAATGCCTCATAGAGGCTCATTTCAACCGGGTATTCCATGTTGATGAGGGCTTCGAGGGAGACCTCGACGAAGAGCACCACCGCAGCACCAGCAACGGTTGGCGCTTTCACAATCTGCCTTGGGAACAGTGCTAAGAGATGACAAAGTCACATGCACTATGCTGTAACTGTTCAGGTTGCCCCTAAAATTCGCCAGTTCAAGGCAAAAAATGTGAGTTTACAACTGTAAATGATCATTTTGTAACGCAGAAATGGCGGATTTTAGGGGTGAGCTGAATAGTTACGTCACATCATCTGAAAAATTCACCTGTACATTGGGGTGGGTTGTCTATAATTCACTACAGGGACAACAGAGGATTCAAGACATGCGCATCAGGCTATTCGTTGCCATCGCCCTTTCAGCCATACTGCTTGCAGGCTGTCAGTCCAACAGCAGCCGCGACACTGGAACCATTATCGGCGGCATAGCAGGCGGTGTTCTCGGTAACCAGGTTGGTGCAGGTTCAGGGCGTACCATAGCCATTATCGCCGGCACACTCTTCGGTGCCTATCTGGGTGGTGAAATGGGCCAACAGATGGATGAAAATGACCGCTATAGAACACAGCGCACCCTGGAGGGAACACCGGTAAACCAGACATCGGCCTGGCATAACCCAGACACCGGAAACAGCTACGAGGTGACACCGACCAGAACCTTTCAATCATCCACCGGTCCCTGCCGAGAATACACCGCCGATGCGGTAATCGACGGCAGAGCCGAAACGGTCTACGGCACCGCCTGCCGCCAACCTGACGGCAGCTGGCAGGCGGCCAACTGACCAGCAAAAGCATCCCCTAGCGGGGGGAAAAGCGTAAAGAGACCGCTGAGCAGTCAGCACATCTCCAGGTAAAAAGCTCTGACCACTTTTCCCCCTGCCTCCCCTTCATCAGATCTCTTTTCAAACTGGCTCAGTACAGCAATCCTCAAGTCGGTTGTAGGAGCGAACTTGTTCGCGAAGAACATGCTACGGAGCTGATCGCGAACAAGTTCGCTCCGACAAATGCAGCTCCATTTCCACCGAAATGGTTTTCAATAATTCTGTGCAGGTGAGTAACTACTGAGGGATTACGCCACCCCGGCCCCTTTCTCGCCCGGGAGGGAGGGGGCAGGCTCCTCCAGCTCCACCTGCTCTATCCGTTCGAAGCGGTGGCTGATTTTCCTTGCCGAAATATTCACATCATCCACATCCTGATGGGCCAGGCGGATATGGCCAGCCAGCTTATCCATACGGCCCTGAAAACGGTCGAAGTCCTTTGACAGGTGATGCAGGTGCTGCTGGATGACATGCACCTGCTCACGGGTGGCGGCATCCTTGAGTACCGCCCTGGCGGTGGTGAGTATCGCCATCATGGTGGTGGGTGAAACCAGCCACACACGGCGGCGGTGAGCCTCCTCCACCAACTCAGGAAAATTGGCATGAATCTCGGCAAATACCGCTTCCGCCGGGATAAACATCACAGCACCGTCCGCCGTCTCCCCGGGCAGGATATATTTGCTGGCGATATCATCAATATGCTTTTTAATATCAAGACGAAAACGGCTGGCAGCATGACTGCGTTTGCCCTCATCGCCAGCCGATTCCCCCATAGAACGGAAGTTCTCCAGAGGGAATTTCGCATCGATACAGATATTGCCGGTGGGTTCAGGGAGAAACAGCATACAATCGGCACGGGCACCACTGCTCAGGGTGTGCTGCAGGGCGAAGCTGCGCTCTGGCAGCAAATTGCTCACCAGTCCGCTCAACTGCACCTCACCGAACGCCCCCCGGGAACGCTTGTCCGCCAACACCTCCTGAAGACTGACCACATTGGATGAGAGTTCGGTGATCCGTTTTTGCGCCTCGTCGATACGACTCAGATGTTCCAGCACCCGGGTAAAAGTCTCAGTGCTCTTCTCAAACCCCTCGCTTAGCCGCTTCTCTACCTGCCCGCTGATCTCGCCCAGGCGCTGATCGGTGGATTGAGTCAACTTATCGACACGCTTGCCGAGTACATCTGCATTGAGCGACAGCCCCTCAGCTAGTTGTCTGCCGATACCGTCCATGCCCTTCATTAACCCCTCCTGCTGGGCCAACCGGTTATCGGCAAGAGCACGCTCCAGGCCCTGATGAAAGCTATCGAGGCGCTCCGACAGCGACAGCCTGAGGGCACCGTTCTCCTCTGTCGTCGCTTTCTGCATCTCACCAAAGCGGCGTTCCAACGCCTGGTAGAGCTTGGATATCTGCAGCAGTTGGCGCTGCTGGTAGTTGTGTATCTCCTCCCGTCGCTTCTCTCCCTCCTGGGTCATTGCACTCTGCTGCTGCAATCCCTGGGCTTGTACCAGCTCCTCAAGGCGGCGTGTCGCCTCGCGCTGCACAACCCCCTGCTCCCGAAGATCACGCAGGGCACCCGACTGACGAAACCACAGGATCCACAGTGAAAGAAGAATCAGCAGCATACCCGAGAGCAGAATCAGGTCAGAATATTGATTGAGAAAAAGCATAACGGTATCTCCGTAGATCGGATGTTAGTTGTGTCACCATACACTGACCGAGGCTCAAATCGTGAGCCCACCGGGGTTGCAACCCGGCACAGCCGAGGTACACTTCTCCCCTCTGCAAACTTTGTCCCGCACAGATTCACCATGCGTATCTACCTAAAAACCCTCGGTTGCCGCCTCAACGAAGCTGAGATTGAGACCTGGTCACGTGATTTCCAGGCCCATGGACACCAGGTCACCCCCACTCTCGCCGATGCCGACCTGGTGGTGGTCAACACCTGCGCCGTCACCGGCGAAGCAGTACGCAAATCCCGTAAGCTGATGCACAAAGCCCACCGTGAAAACCCCCGGGCCAAGCTAGTGGTGAGCGGCTGCTACATCTCTCTTGAAGCGGCGGGCGATGCCCGCGCTCAAGGAGTGGACCTGATTGTCGACAACCGCGACAAAGACCGCCTGGTAGAGATCGCCGTGCGCGAACTCAACCTCCATACCATGCCCGCTCTGGCGACGGCACCGGGGGAGAACAGCCTGCTCTCCCGTGGTCGCCAGCGTGCCTTTATCAAGGTGCAGGATGGTTGCCGTTATCAGTGCACCTTCTGCATTGTCACCGTTGCCCGGGGGGAGGAGCGCTCACGCCCCATCGATGAAGTGGTGGCTGAGATCAACCGGCTCCACGACGAAGGCATCCAGGAGGTGGTACTCACCGGTGTGCATATCGGCGGTTACGGCAACGATTGCGGCAACAGCCTGGATGAGCTGATCAGGGCTGCGCTCGATCACACCCCGATACCACGCCTGCGCTTGGGCGCGGTGGAGCCCTGGGATCTGCCGCTGACGTTCTGGGATCTGTTCGACAACCCACGCTTTATGCCACACCTCCACCTGCCGCTGCAGAGTGGCGCCGATAGAGTACTGCGGCGCATGGCGCGCCGCTGCAAAAGCAGTGAGTTTGAAGCACTGACACAGCAAGCCCGCCGCTCGGTTGCCGATTTCAACATCACCACCGATATCATCGTCGGCTTTCCCGGTGAAAGCGAAGATGAGTGGCGGCAGACCATGGAGTTTGTCGAGAGAATAGGCTTTGGTCATCTCCACATCTTTGCCTACTCCCGTCGCCCCGGCACCCTTGCGGCAACACTTCCCAACGAAATACCGAGAGAGGTGATCCGCCGCCGCAGCGAGGTATTGCACCAACTGGGTGAGCGCATGAAACGGCAACTCATGGAGAGCCATATCGGCAGGGAGTATCCAGTGCTGATCGAGGGTAAACAGAGCAGCGAACGGGGATGGCGCGGCTATACCCCCAATTTTCTCCGTATCGATATTGACCCTGAGGAAGAGACAAACCTCTCCAACACCATCCGCAAAGTACGCCTGGAGAGGGTGACAGAAAACGGTGACAGTCTCTTCGGCAAGCTTGTCAATGGATTGCCACGCCCATAGTTAAACGGAGGGTAACCTGCGATCTTATTAATATAGCTTAACCTTTAACACTTGGCTTAATAGCCTGAAATGTTTATCTAAAGAATAGACTTTGCAACTATTTTGCTTTGCGTTTTGGGCGATAATCAAGTCGGGAATACCAACCCCACTTACACCACTCTTCAGGCACTTTACTTGAAACTGAATTATCTCTTCCCATTGAATATTTAAAGGGACTCTATTAATTTCGTGAAGCAGCTTAATTACTTTGGATTGCTTTTTAATTTTCAGGTATGGGATTAACTCTGCAAGTATTATGTCGTTCGTAACGATGAGGTTTTCATCGATTAAAATATCCAGCTCTGTATCACTATCTCCTCCCCTGAAATAATCAATCCATATTGAGGTATCCACCAATACACTCATTTAGTGACGGTCTCTGATTTCATTAAGATCAATATCCAGATCTATTTTTCCTTTGTATTTCTTTAAGTCAGTAATCTTTGCTTTTCTTACCAATTCTTGCAGAGCCTTAACAATAACAGCTGTTTTGGTAGCTGTATGGGTTAGCGTCATTGCCTCGTTAAGCAAATTTTCGGGTAAATCCAGTGTAGTTCTCATATATTTCTCCTCAAAATTATGCATACAATGCTAAATTAGTATGCATCAATTTTCAAGCAATTAGAGGGCTGAACCGGGACATCCACCACCAGCGAGATAAATCCACAGCAACACAGTGCGAAAATAAAAAGCCCTCTCTTCTGCTGATCGTCAAATAGCCCGCTATTGAAATATATTATGCGCCCATTTACTATCAGGCAGTGATATCAAGCAGGAGCAAATAATTACTCGCCAGAAGTGCGGCGTCAGAACCAATAAGAAAATCATATGTAAAGGAGATAGATAATGCAGAAGTCCCTCAATATCGACCCGGGGAAATGTACCGGGTGTGTTCAGTGTGAGCTTGCCTGCTCATACGAAAAAACGGGGATGTTCAATCCATCCCGTTCCG
>JBEVXT010000225.1:0-2901 GCA_040505955.1 Sedimenticola sp.
TCGCGTCCTCAGCGGCAGCTGGTTTTGGTGATCATTTAAAAATCAATTGTGTCTTCAAGCTCACAGCAAGCGCCGGTTAGCTAAACGTTAGCGCTCTCAGCCATAATCCGAAGATTAGTTTTCCATATCTATTGCATTTTGGCGATTACGTGATATCATTTGTGAAAACTAAGGAGTTAAATATGAATTCAGCCATCACAAATATCGTTAATCGTCAAAATGACATCGTCAACTCTACCCCGGATGCTTTACCTCTCCCCAAATTTACTAGTTATGCAGTTTGTAATCTGAGGGGAGGGATTGGAAAAACGAGTTTGAGTTTTAACTTGTCTTATGAAGCTGACAATTGCTTGGCCGTCGATACGTGCCCGCAAGGTAATCTGTCTTATTTTTATGACAATCTTTATTTTCAAAATAATACAACAACAGTAAAAGACTTAATTTTACCCTATGTGCTCCCTGGGTTAGGGAAAGCATCAAGGGTGGCAAAAAGAGTTTCGGCTTCTAATCAGTTCTTTTCAGAAAAAAATACATATTATATAGCTTCAACTAGTGATCTATATACTTTGCCATCACAAATGTCTACTGCAATAAATCAGGCTAAATCAATTTCAGGAGCACAACAAGCTACAGCTATCGATTCAATGTTGTACTCACTGAAAAACGAAATAATAAGAGAGATGGGTGAAACTAAAACAGATAAGTGTTTGATTGATACATCACCATTTTTTTCTGGAGCGACTCACTTAGCGTCGCACGCAACTGATGCACTTATCGTCCCTGTTCGTACAGACCAACAATCCATAAACTCTCTTAATTTATTGCTAGATACATTATCAAATCCTTCTAGTGAATTCAGACGAGAAATGCCCAGTGATGGACACACTCCAAAAATTCAATTAGTAGTATTAACACATTGTGCATGGTCAACAGTTGGGGGTGCTCGTAATGTGCCAAACCAGCAAACAAAGGTGTATGTAGAAAAAGTCCGAGATATTGTAAATCGAAATATTCAACACTTCACAACTGACAACCCTGATAATCATGTCCTTTTACTTGATGATTTTTTGGGTAGTGGCCGCATTTCTACGGCATTGTCAAAACCTATTTCTGTACTTGAACCTGGAGAGTCGATGCGTATCAATAGAGTTCGCACCACGGTTAATGCATCAGTGGAAAAAATAAAGTCTGAGTTGAAGTATATGAACTCTTCCATATGGTAAAGGGTTTAGCCTAAGAGGGATAGAAAGGGGGTTTTGATCCCCCTCCCTCCCACACCACCAGGCATACGGGTCCGTACCATGGCGGTTACCAAAAGTGTCGAACCGTAGTCGGACAAGCTAACCAAGGTACAGAAACTTGATTAACCTTGAAAATAACGTACTCACCAACGCGCCTATCACCTCTTACGAGAGCCGGTCGGCTCAAACTGAGAATAGAGCATGATGCGAAATTTTCTCTTTTGGCTTCAGGCCTTCGCTTCATCTGTTAAGAATCCACTACTATGCCCTCTGCTGACTTCTGCCCAGTCACCCCATGCATTACTACATGGAGCGCTCCCACCAACGGTGAGCGCAAAGCTGGGCAGATCTCCCCGGGTAAGAACATGATCTTTCCCTGCACAACTGCCGCATTTACCATCCCCCATATTCTCCGGACGGGCTTCGGAATGTTGTGCTCCCTCGCCCAGGGGTTCGGCCTTATATACGGTTTCTGTTCGTCAGCTCACAGATTTGCACTCCGGCTTCTTTCAGACATCGGGTCACCCCTCAGCCCTTGCCTTCGGCTAGTACTTTTTAAAGTTGTCAAAAAGACTCCTTTCCGGAATATGTACAGGGGACTTACACCCCATAAAATCATGCCCATGCCGGGCACACACAAATAGCTCCAGCGGACAATTCAAAGCGGCACTTGTTTTGCGTTCGCAAAAACGCACCACTTTGAATTGCCGCTGAGCTAGGCGTTATACGTTAAGGAAAAGTTAAATGACCCCCGGCAAAGCCGGGGGCTTATACGGGTGAGCCCCTCAAAGGGGCAAATCATGAACCGCTAAAGCGGTAAATCCTGCTGATCAAAATACTTATCTCGTTCTTCCTGGCTCCGGATATACTCCCGAACCATTGTCTCATCCAATCCAACCGTTGATACGAAATATCCTCTTGCCCAAAAACTCTCTCCTTTGAAATTCCTTGTTTTTTTGCCAAATTGGCGGGCAATCATGATTGCGCTTTTACCTTTCATGTAACCAATCACTTTCGATACAGCATGCTTGGGCGGTATGCTTATGCAAATATGGATATGATCCCCCATCAAATGCCCTTCTTCAATTGTACTTTCTCTATGGCTCGCTAATTCGTGAAATATCTCACCAAGATATTCTCTCAGTTTACCGTAGATGACCTTCTTTCTGTATTTTGGGATAAATACTACATGGTACTTACAATCCCATTTCGTATGTGCAAGACTCTTGTAATCTCTCATCGTTCTTTCCTCTGTTACTTGTGATAGAGCAACGTAGGATAGACAGACCGTGGGAACGGTCAAACCTTTGAGAGTCCCCCGGCAAAGCCGGGGGTTTACCATATTTAATTAATGCTACTTGATGGTGCTACAGCAGAAGGAAAGACAGGACACCCATCACTAACACACTCTCGCTCCACGGCTTTAAAATGCTCAACTATTGGCGATATTAGATGCCAGAGGTAAGCATATCGACAGCAGCAAGGATTTCGTAACGGAAATTATCTAGCGATGCCACTTCATCATTGAGGATTGATTTAGGTACAGAAGTTATTTGATGTGTTAATAATACAAAATCACCTTCATCAAGGTGAATGACAGGACACAGCTTTTTGGCTTCGTTATTATTTAATGTCGCATAAGGAGATAAAGGAATGACAA
>JBEVXT010000226.1:0-7945 GCA_040505955.1 Sedimenticola sp.
CCCACCATTCTGACAGAGCAGTCATACACTAACCGTACTCCAAAGGAAGGTAGTAAGGAAAGACAGTGGAATACTAAAGCTGATCAGCATCATGGCCAGCGGCGGATCCAACTTGCGGTCAACGGCAATCAAACCGGCAACAATCATGGGCGGCATACCCGCCTGGATGACCGAGACAGAGAAGGCCATTTCATCAAAGCCATTTCTGAAGAAGCTGTAAAGAAAAAATATCAGGGCCGGTGCAATAACCAACTTCATGGCAATCCCGGCTGCGAAGAGATCCACCCGACCGCTCAGGTGGCTCAAACGCATGCCTGCTCCGATGGAAACAATGGCCAGAGGCGTCAGAGTAGACCCCAGCATCTGCAAAATACTCTCAACCAAGAAGGGAAATTCAAAGGGGCGCAGCACCAGTGCCGCTAACATGGCGATCGCAGGTGGATAAGTCACAATCTGGTGAACCACCGACTGGTTTTCGTCTTCGTTTGCTGAATATACATTCGCGGTAACAAGCCCCAGAACCGCCATCACTATAAAGTTTGCTTGGTCAGCAACTACAGCGTATCCGGTCGCATCTTGACCAACAAAGGCTTGCACCAAGGGAATACCCACAATCGAAGTATTGCCAGTCCCGCAAACCAAGATCAAGCATCCCACTGTCGGTTTGCTCAAGGAAAGAAACCGTCCAATGAGAATGGCGAAGCTTGCTGCCAGAAAAAAGACGATGAAAGGCATCAGCGATGGCAGTAGAACGCCTGACTCAAAAGGCAGGCTATGCAAGTGCTTCAGCACCAATGCTGGCAAGGAGACATAGATGGCGAAGGTTGCCAATATGCTCGGAAGCTGATCTGTGGCTTTTTTAGTTCTTGCTAGCGCCATGCCTATCACAAGGCAAACGGCAATATAAGTCAGTTCAACCATGAAGTCGGGCTCCTTATCCGTTAGAGAGTGTAACTCAATCTTCTAGGTCTGAGCAGGGCCATAGTCCGGCTCCGCCACTTCCTCATCGGAGAACTTGAAGATTTTCCGGGTGTGTATGTGAGTTTGGTAAACAAGGGTCAGGACACCCATCAATTGGCTCATCAAAGATGATGGAGATCCTGCCTTTCTAGCTGTATTAGTGATGGGTGTCCTAGCTAGTGACCGGGAACCAATGAGGGTGACCAGCCAAAAAGAGTCGCCTGAATCGACTATAGGTGTGAACTTGTTCGCGATCGGCTCCGTAGCGGGCTCTTCGCGAACAAGTTCGCTCCTACAGGGGGGGAAGTACGATGACGTTGGAGTGTTATGGGGTGATCTCGGCTAAGTACGGCTCTATCGGGAACCAATGAGGGTGGTCAACCAAAAAAAGTAGCCTGGGTCGACTGTAGGAGTGAACTTGTTCGCGATCAGCTCCGTAGAGGGCTTTTCGCGAACAAGTTCGCTCCTACAGGGGGGGCAGGTACAAAGGGAGGGGGCAAGCACCCAACCTGGGTGGTGTTATTCTCTCCAGCTACCCTACAGAGGCACCGCCCGGTAAGCACTGTTTGGCAGGCGTTCGATTTCGAAGTCGATACCGCAGGCGGGGCAGGTGGTGATCGCTCCCTTCTTTTCCTGTTCAGAGTGCTGCATCTGGTACTTACAGACCGGGCAGAGGACGCTGTGGGTAACCGGTTTGCGGAACTGCAAGGAGAACATCTGGTTGATGATGCGTTGATCACACTCCTGTTTGTTCAGCCCTTTTCTTATCCACTGTTCGACTTCGCCCGCTTCACTGACATCGCCGATGAAGAGGGCGCCGACGACTTTCCTGCCACGGAAGACCAGCTTCTTATAAACATAGGGAAGCTCTTCGTAGGGATAGCTGCCGGACTCATGGCGGACATTGTCACCGGTTGCATTGCTCTCACCCAGGCAGACCAGATCGAGATCCAGTACTTTGGTTCGTAAAGAGGGGATGCCTTCATATGCCAGGGAGTCCCCCGCCATGTTGGCACCGGCAATATGTCCCTGCTTCCAGGCCCGCAGCCATCCCTTCAGGGCGCCGGAATCACCCACCCCTTCGCTGGTGAAAAGCGCCACATCCCCAGCAGCAAAGACACTCGATTCACGGCTACGCTGGTAGGCATCGACCTCAATACCCTGCCCAGAGCCCAGCCCATCGATGAAATCGAGGTTGGGTTCCTGTATTGCCGAGACCACCAGCAGGTCGGCAGACAACTTGCGTCCACCGCTGATCACCACACCGTTAAGGGTGGAGCCTTCCTTTTCGAGTAGTTGGACATCGGCGTTTCGAATCACCTCAGCCCCCGCCTGGAGCAGCCGGGTCTCCATGATCTCATCGGCAATGACATCGAGAAATCCGGGGTAGAGACGCTGCTTTGGCAGCACCAGTGTGCACTCTATACCACGACGCCGAAGCCCATAGACCGCGCTGACTGCCTGAAAGTTGTCGCCATAAACCACCGCCTTGCGGGTTGACTTGATCTGCGGCTCTATCTGTTGAAGATCGGAGAAGTGGTCGAGGTGGACAACACCGCTGGTCTGGTCATCATCGAAGAAGGCACGGGCAGTGGATTTGCCGGAGGTGACCAGTAACTTGTCGTAGCTGACCACGCGGTTGCTGCTGAGCAACACTTGCTGTGACGAGAGACGCACTTCTTTGGCGCTGACACCGGGGTGAAACTGTACTCCGATCTCCTTCATCTGATGTTGGGTGACCGGCGGGTTCACCGCTCCCCTGGCCAGCAGCTCACCCAGCATGGGGCGGGTGTAGAGGGCGTTCTCCTGAGCCTCTGCCATAATTATTGCGCCCTCGGCATCCCGTTCTCTGATCGCTTCGGCAGCCCGTCTACCGGCAACCCCGGCGCCAATAATGAAATAGGTAGACATAGTTCTCCTCCTTGTCAGGATAGTTGTATGTTTTTTCGGGGGTCGGAGTCGATTGCGTTGAAGGTGGTAGGGAAATTTACAGTTTCTTACCGCAATCGACTCCGACCCCGCACCTAACTGAATAGTGACTATTTTTGATTAAATTTACGCCCGACCGGCCGGTTATTTTTTCTTACCCTTAACGTACTTTTTAAGCCGCTGACGTTTACGAATCTGTCGCTCCGTAAGGATGTTTTTACGCCCTTCATAGGGGTTATCACCGGAGCGGAACTCAAGGCGAATCGGTGTGCCGTCAAGCTTCAGGACACTACGGAAACGGTTGTTAAGGTAGCGTTTGTAGGTTGCCGGCAGCACATCTGTCTGGTTGCCGTGAATAACTATAATTGGAGGATTTCTCCCTCCCTGGTGGGCGTATCTCAGTTTAATCCGGCGGCCATGAACCGAGGGCGGTTGATGCTCCTGCACCACCCCCTCAAGAATTCGCGTCAGCTCTGGTGTGGAGAGATTGCGAACCGCGTTTTCATAGGCCCTGTCCACCGATTTATAGAGCGTGCCGACACCTGAACCGTGGAGTGCCGAAATAAACTTTTTGGTGGCAAAACCAAGAAATGGCAACCTGCGCTCCAGATCATCCTTAATCGTCGCCCGCTGGTCGCTGTCGAGACCGTCCCACTTGTTGACCACCACCACCAAGGCGCGGCCGCTCTCCAGTATATGCCCTGCCAGAGTGGCGTCCTGTTCGCTCACCTCCTTTTGGGCATCGAGCACCAGCAGAACAACATTGGCCTGCTCTATCGCCTGCAGCGTCTTGATGACGCTGAATTTTTCAATCGTTTCATTAACCCGGGCACGCCGCCGTACGCCGGCAGTGTCGATCAGCGTGTAGGGTTTGCCATCGTGGCTATAGTCGATAAAGACGCTGTCACGGGTGGTACCGGGTTGATCAAAGACGATCACCCGCTCTTCGCCAAGCAGTCGGTTGACCAGGGTCGACTTGCCCACATTAGGGCGCCCGACCACAGCGATCTGAACTCCCTTCGCCTCCTCTTCAGCACCCTCCCCTTCTATCTCGGGAAAGGTAGCGGCCACTTGAGCGATCAACTGATTTACGCCGCGTCCGTGAACCGCCGCAATGGCTACCGGATGACCCAGACCCAGTTTTTGAAAATCGGCGCCAGCGATATCCTTATCCAGGTTCTCGCTCTTGTTAACCACCGCAGTAATCGGCTTGCCTGTACGACGCAGTCGACCGGCTATGTTCTCATCACCGGCGGTACAGCCAGCTTTGCCGTCGAGCAGGAAGAGAATGTAATCGGCCTCGTCAATTGCCGCCAGCACCTGCTGCTCCATCAGCAGATCGACCCCCTCCTCCTCGCCGGTGAGGCCGCCGGTATCAACTACCACATAGGACTTGCCGTCGGCTTTGCCGACGCCATAGCGGCGGTCACGGGTAAGGCCGGGCTGATCCGCCACCAGGGCGTCCCGGCTGCGGGTAAGACGGTTGAACAGGGTCGATTTGCCGACGTTGGGCCGGCCGACCAGTGCGATCACAGGGAGCATTTAATTTTTTCGTCAGTGGATGGTCAGGGCCGAAAGTGTGCCGCCGTTGCCATAAACATAGGCTACATTGCCGACCACCACCGCGGGACTACTGATAGGAGCCTTACCAACCCGGGTACGGGCGGCAATTCTACCGGTAGCACGCTCAAGCCAGTGCAGATAACCCTCGAAGTCACCCACCATAATATAGTCGCCGATCACCACCGGCGCCGACAGTTGGCGTGCCTGCATCTTCTTGTTACGCCATAGCGCCGAGCCGTTTCTCGGCACGATGGACCATATATGATCCTCGGCGTCGGTAACGTAGAGTCGCTCCGCATCAGCCCCCAGACCAGAGTAGGAGGAGAACTTGCGCCGCCACAATACGGTGCCGTCCGCTTCGGAAACGGCAGCCATATCCCCCTGGTAGGTGGTAACAAAGATAACCCCGTCGCGCACCAGTGGATCACCGTCAATATCGACCATCCGCTCCAGCTCCGAACGGCCACTGGGCGCCGTCACCGAGATCTCCCACAGTGGCTCTCCTGTCGCCAGATCCAGTGCCGCCAGCTTACCGCTGGAGAAACCGCAGATCACCTGGTTGCCACTGATTACTGGTGAACTGCTGCCATAGAGGGTCAGTACCGGTATCGTCCGGTCGTAGAGCCATGCCTGACTACCGTCAGCCACATTCAATCCGACCACCTTGCCGTCTATGGTATGCACCACCACCTTGCCCTGACCCACCCGAGGAGTGGAGAGCACTTCACTGCTGACTCTGGTGCGCCACCGCTCACTGCCGCTTGCGCTGTCAAAGGCGACCACCTCGGCGTTGGCGGTTCCCACCAGCACCAGTTGTTCACCGCCGCCGACCCCACCAGATATCTCCAGTCCGCTATCTATTGACCAGGCGACCCTGCCGCTGCTGCCATCAAGCGCTTTGATCACGCCATTGTGACCGGCAACATAGACCCGCCCATCCATCACCAGAGGAGTAAGCTTGACCCGCTGCTCACCGGCACCCTCACCCACGGTGGTGGACCAGAGTGTGGTTACCGTCAGGTGATTGTCCACCTCAACCAGCTCCGCCGGTTGGACTGCGGACTCCTGGTCGGCAAGCATATCAAAGGGATTCATCGAGCTACAGGCACTCAGCAACAGCGCCGGCAACAATATTATGTATCGCTTTATCATCCTAGAGTCCTCAGTTGGACGGGGTGGAGTGTGCGCTTAGGTTGGTGCAGAGCAAGGCGCAACGACGCGTAATAGCCTGCTATTGCAAGGAGTTGCAACGCAGCCATGCGCCAACCTAAGCGTGCAATCCGCCCCGTAGCGTAATTCACCCGGAGAGTGAAATAGGCAGTCGCAATCAATACAATTAAAATCAAGTTGTTGTCCATAGAATGGAGCGGTCAACTGAGGATTCTAGGATCATGAGCTCCACTCCTATTCGGCGGCGGCCAGGTCGTCAAACTTCATCTGCACCAGGGCGGAGTTACCCCCCTGCTGCTCCAGGGCCTGTCGATAGGCCTGTCGTGCGGCGGACTTGTCGCCTTTAAGCAGGGCTGCATCCCCCCTCAACTCGGCAAAATCCCCACGGTAGCTGTCATCGGATGCGGCGTTGGCAAGCGCTTCCACCCCTTCCGCATCACCTTCGGCCAGCAGCAGACGAGCCAGCCGCAGCCGCGCCACCTGTAAAAGTGATGGATCCGAAGTGTTGTCGAGCACCCATTGGAGCTGCACCCTGGCCCCTGCTGCATCGTCCTGCTGAAATTTCAGTTTGGCCAGATCAAGTGCCGCGAAAATAGCGTAGGTGGTATCCTGATAGTTGCTGATCACCCCCTCGGCCTGTACCGTCGCCAGCTCCTCGGCACCGTTGGAGATGGAGTGGTTGAGCTGTTCGAACTGCGCCGACGCCTGCCCGGCAATGGAACGCTGATGCTGATTCCAGTACTGCCAGCCAAATACCGCCCCAAGGCCGATCACAATACCGGCGATCACCGAAGTACCGTTCTCCTTCCACCACGCTTTAAGTTGTTCGACCTGTTCTTCTTCGGAAAGATTAACATCCACCGTTTTTATCCTCTTTAGCACCCCTTTCACTGGGGTGGTTATTCAATTCATATGTAAGGGCTACGCATAATAGCGCAGTAGCCTGGTTTAGGAGCGAACTTGTTCGCGAAGAGCGTAACCTGGAGGCTATCGCGAACAAGTTCGCTCTTAGCAGTGGGTTCAGCTCAACCCTACAGGTTACAGAAGCCCGCTCAATACTCCTGCCAGTTGATCCAGCGCCACCGTGTGTTGCTCACTCCTGTCTCTCAGCGACTTGATACCTATAACACCGCGTTTCAACTCATCTTCACCCATCACCAGAGCATAACGGGCGCCGCTGCGATCCGCTTTTTTAAACTGGCTTTTGAAGCTGCCGCCGCCGCAGTGGGTCATTAGACGCAGGCCCGGGCAGTCGTTACGCAACTGCTCCGCCAGTGTCATACCCAGCGACTGCGGCCCCTCACCCATCAGCACCAGATAGGCATCGACGCTCTCCAGCACCGGCGGCTGTTCACGCTCTTCCAGAAGTGAGATAAGCCGTTCAACCCCCATGGCAAAACCGATGGCGGGGGTCGGCCTGCCGCCCAACTGCTCCACCAGTCCATCATAGCGGCCGCCGGCACAGACGGTTCCCTGAGCGCCGAGCTTGTCGGTCACCCATTCGAACACGCTGCGACCATAGTAGTCGATCCCCCGCACCAGGCGTTGGTTGACCACATAGCTCACCCCGGCAGCCTTGAGACCGGCACAAAGTGTATCAAAATGGTCACGGGACTCCTCACCGAGGTAATCCATCAGTGACGGCGCTTCACTGATCAACTGCTGTAACGCGGGATTCTTTGAATCAAGTATCCGGAGGGGATTGCTCTCCAGCCGACGTAGACTGTCCTCATCCAGGCGCTCCCGGTGGGCGGAGAGATACTCTACCAGCACGCTGCGATAGGCCGCCCGCTCCTCTGCGGTACCGAGTGAATTGATCTGCAGTTCCAGCCCCTCCAGTCCCAGGGCTTTCCAGAAACGCTGGCCGATTAGGATAATCTCAATGTCGATATCCGGGCCTGCAAGGCCGTAGGCTTCGACGCCAATCTGGTAAAACTGGCGGTAGCGGCCTTTCTGGGGGCGTTCATGACGGAACATCGGCCCGCGATACCAGATCCGTTGGGTCTGGTTGTGAAATAGCCCGTTCTCAATTCCCGCCCGCACACAGCTTGCGGTGTTCTCCGGGCGTAGCGTCAGACTGTCACCGTTGCGATCGGCAAAGGTGTACATCTCCTTCTCCACAATATCGGTCACCTCACCGATAGAGCGTTTAAAGAGGTCGGTCATCTCCAGGATCGGAGTACGCATCTCCCGGTAGCCGTAAGCGTCGACAACATCCCGCACCCGATCCTCCAGAAACCGCCATAGCGGCGACTGCTCCGGAAGCACATCATGCATACCACGAATTGCCTGAATTTTTTTTGCCATTTGCTCTTTATCTATC
>JBEVXT010000226.1:8045-13927 GCA_040505955.1 Sedimenticola sp.
TATCTATTACCAGCGTCGTCGGTCAAACGGCGACTGCCGCACTGTTCAGAATTTTCCGATGGGTTTTATAACTACCAAGCCCGATGATCGATCAACCATTCCGACCGGGTTAGGGATCGAGAGTAAATCTGGCGACGTTGTCACGGGTGTATCGGCTAAAATCAAAAGTCTCTCCATTAACCATGACCTCAACAGCGACGGCGTTGCCGATCACAAAACTGTAGGGGGGAGCGCCCTCGAGTTGCAGGCGTGTTCCCACAGGCTTGACACCAAAAACCCGATGACTCCGATCGGCATCCTTGATATCCACCCAGCAGGCGTCATTAAAGACTACCTCTACAGGACTCTCCAACCTAGCGGTTGTGCCGGTCGAATTTTCCTCGCTCTCCTCAACAGTCGTTGTTGCCTGAGGCGCAACCGCTGCACTCTCCATCGCAGCGGCATCAGCCACCGTTGTCTCAGGCGCGGGATCAGCTTCAGGCTCTAGTAGGGGTTCTTCATTCGCCACCGCCCCGGCCGCAATATCTTCATCCACAGCCTCTTCCATTGGTGCTGAGGGCAGTGTTACCGTCGCCTCAGATTCAGCCGGGAGGGGCTCTTCCGGTAGAGCCGAAACCTCCGGTTGGAGCGATGCCGCCAGCGGCGATGGCATCTCCTCGTTATCAGCGAACCGGGGCTCTGTTACTAAGTCGGCGGCAGGCGCTGCACTGTCTCTCTCCACCAAGGCTGGCCACTGCAAATAACCCTGCCACCACACCACCACCAGCGCAAGCAATCCAACAACGATCAGCCAGGTGATAATTCGCACCACCGCATGGTTACTGCGCACCTCCTGCTTCACCGTGGCGAAGCGGGGCAGAACCCGGGGTTTCTCCAGTGTATTGTTCTGCTGAAACGCCTCCAACAGCGGCTCCACTGGCAGGTTGAGCATTCGTGCGTAGCTGCGCAGATAACCCTGGATAAAAACCGCCCCCGGCAGTTTGTCATACTCATCGGCTTCAAGAGCGGTAAGAATATCGACGCTCAGATATAACTGAGCCGCTACCCTCTCAAGATCGAGATCCAGCTGTTCCCTTGCAGCCTTTAGTCGGCGTCCAGGCCCCCCCCGGTCGACTGGCTGCCCTTCATCTTCTGTGTTGACGGCATTCATTTTTTGTTCGATTCCTTCAGCAACATGGCCTCCTGGGAGTCGGGAAAATTGTTTCGCAGCGACAGGGAGTAGCTGGAGACGGCATCCCGGTCTCCCAGCTTGCGCTCGGTCTGTATACCGAGCCAAAGACTGGAGGCGGTTTGTTTGGTGACTTCTGTATAACGCTGCAGATAAGCCCTAGCGGAAAAATACTCAGCCGCGTCATAGCTCACTCTGGCCATCTGCATCAGTGCAGTGGCAATTTTCGGATTGTGCTCCAGCGCCTGGCGCAGATAGCGCTCGGCCTGAACCAGGTCGGGCTTTCTGCGGGCACAGATACCGGCATTGGTGAGCGCCACTTCCGGGGTCTTGTAGAGCGGATTTTTCAGCGCCAGCAGAAACTGTTGATCTGCTTCCTCATAGCGGCCCCTGCGACACAGGTGGGTACCGTAGGCATTGAGCATATAGGAGTGGCGCGGTTGCAGCTTGAGCCCCTGCTTAAAGTGGCGTTCCGCCAGTCCCGGCTCACCCAAACGGTCATAGAGTAACGCAATGATGTTATGCGCCTCGGCATTATCCGGATCCACCTGCAGTGCATGCCGGGCCTTTTTCAGAGCGACACCCAGGCGTCCATCCTGCATATAGCCGACAGCCAGCCGGACGTAGACATCACCAGCACCAGCGACAGACTCCTGCCCCATCTGACCGGTGTTGTCCTCGGTATCAACATCCGGGCGAACACCGCTCTGTTGACAGCCGGCCATCCCGCCAACAAGGGTAATGAGTAACAATAACCTTATGATTCTACTGCTCACAATAGTCTCCCTCCCTGTTTGGTCTGTTTCAGCTCCCGCCGGCTGCGATCCTGCACACGCCCGACCAACTGGCCGCAGGCTGCGTCGATATCTTCTCCGCGGGTTTTGCGGGTGACGGTGATAATGCCCGCTTTCATCAACCGCTCACGGAAAGCGTCGATACGCTCCCTCGGAGAACAGCGGTAATCGGTTCCTGGAAAAGGGTTAAAGGGGATCAGATTGAGCTTCGACGGCGTACCCTCCAGCAGGCGGATCAACTGTTTGGCGTGTTGGTCACTGTCGTTAATGCCGTCGAGCATCACGTACTCCCAGGTCACCTTGCGCCGCCTGTCACCCTTGACATACTCGCGACAGGCGGGAATCAGCTCCTCAAGGGGGTACTTTTTATTCACCGATACCAGTTGATCCCGCAGTTCATTATTCGGTGCATGGAGTGAAACGGCGAGAGAGACATCACTCAGCTCTTTAAGCTGATAGAGGGCGGGAACAATGCCCGAGGTGCTAATGGTGACCCGGTACTTTGAGAGCATGTAAGCGAGATCATCCTGCATGATATCCATGGCGCCGATCACAGCATCGAAGTTGGCCAGAGGCTCACCCATTCCCATCAACACCACGTTGGTGAGGGGGCGGCCCAACTCCCGGGTGGCCACCCACACCTGACCGATGATCTCAGCCACCGTCAGGTTGCGATTGAAGCCCTGTCGGCCGGTGGAGCAGAAACTGCAGTCGAGAGAACAGCCCACCTGTGAGGAGACACAGAGGGTGTAGCGGCCGTCACCCGGTATCAGTACCGACTCGATACGGTTGCCGCAGTCGAGCTCAAGCAGCCACTTGTGGGTGCCATCACCCGCTGGCTGATCGAAGACGATCTCGGGTACCCGCACTTCGGCCACCTCCTGCAGTTGGGCACGGAGCTTCTTCGACAGGTCGGTCATAGCATCAAAATCGGTCACACCGTGCTTATGAATCCACTTCAGCACATTGCGGCCGTGAAACGGCTTGGATCCCAACCCTGTGAAGAAGCTCTCCATCGCCTTGCGATCGAGCCCCAGCAGGTTGATTTTCTCTTCCACTGCCAAGACCGGTCTCAGCGGGTGCGCTCGCAGACACCTTCGGGGAAGAAGAAGTCGATCTCCACCTTGGCGGTCTCCGGTGCATCGGAACCGTGTACTGCATTCTCATCCATCGTCTCGGCGAAGTCAGCACGAATGGTTCCAGCTGCCGCCTCCTGGGGGTTGGTGGCACCCATCACCTCACGGTTTTTGGCAATGGCGTTATCACCCTCAAGCACCTGCACCATTACCGGGCCGGATGTCATGAAGTCGACTAGCTCACCGTAAAAGGGGCGTTCCTTGTGGACAGCATAAAACTCCCCGGCCTGCTCGCGGGTGAGATGCAACATCTTTGATGCAACGATCTTTAGCCCTGCTTTCTCGAAGCGGCTGTAGATCTCACCAACGACGTTTTTTGCCACAGCATCTGGTTTGACGATGGAAAAGGTACGTTCCAAAGGCATTTGATAACTCCATGAAAATAAAAGAATAAAACAAAACAGCACCGCTTTTTACGGCAGTGCAGCAGGCAATTGGGTCAATGACTAGTCAGCTGATGTAAATGGCTACAACAAGGTAGTATGCCACACTTGCTGTTTTCCACTTACAAAACCGGAGCTTAGTTTACCTTGAGGGGGAGAGGGCGGCAATTTTAACTTCCGAATAACCGCTCAGCATTGACGCACTTCACACCCGACGCCTCACATCCAGCACACCGGGAAGTTGCGCCATCTTGTCGAGAATACGGCTCAGTTGCCGCATGTCACTGATATCAATGGTAAAACGCATGTCTGCCTGATCGGTCTTGCGGTTGGAGTGGGTTTGGGAGCTGCTCACATCCACCTCTTCATTGGTGAGGATGGATGAAAGATCCCGCAACAACCCCTTGCGGTCAGCCGCAATCACCTGAATATCCACCGGGTAGCTGCTCTCCTCCTGCTGATCCGACCACTTCAAAGAGGCCAGCCTGCCATCATCCTTGTCGTTGAGATTGCGGATCATTGAGCAGTCTTTGCGGTGGACAGTCACCCCATTTCCTCGGGTAATAAAGCCGATAATGCCATCGTAGGGAACCGGTTTGCAGCAGCGCGCCATATGGGTGAGCAGATCGGGGACACCCTCCACAATCACTTGGCCATGCCGTTTGCCAACGATGGTTTTTTTGCGCCGATGAGAGGAGATTTTCAGCTCAGGCGGTGGCTCAGGCGGTGGCTCGACCGGCGGCGCTCCCATACCCGCCACTTGAAGGGGTGAGATATCCCCCCGGCCGATAGCGGCCAGCAGATCATCACTCCTCTTGAGGTTGAACCTTTTTGCTGCTGCCTCCAGGTTCGGCTTTTGTACGCCCAGACGACTCACCTCACGCTCCAGGCCGCTGCGACCGGCCTGGAGGTGCGCCGCGTAATCCTGCTCTTTGAACCAGTGCCGCACCCGGTTACGCGCTCTGCCCGTTTTGATATAGCCAAGATGGGGGCTGATCCAGTCCCTGCTTGGCCCCTCCTCCTTGGCGGTCAGAATGTGAACCGTCTGACCACTCCTGAGCGGCTGTGTCAGAGGGATGATGCGGCCATCCACCTTGGCGCCCCGGCAGCGGTGACCAACAGAAGTATGGATAGCGTAGGCAAAATCGATGGCGGTGGCCCCTTTGGGCAACTCAACCACCCGCCCCTGGGGAGTCAAGGCATAGACCTGCTGCGCCTGAAAATCACTCTTGAGGTTGTCGACAAATTCATCACCACCACTGTCGGCGTCATCACGTAGATCGAGCCAGCTGCGCATCAGTGCAATACGGCGCTCGAACTCCACATCCCCCTTGCCCGCCTTCTCCTTGTAGCGCCAGTGGGCCGCCACACCCAGCTCGGCATGATCATGCATCTCGCGGGTGCGTATCTGCACCTCCAGGGTCTTCTCCTCAGGGCCGATCACCGCAGTATGGATGGAGCGGTACATATTGGCTTTGGGAGTGGCTATATAGTCGTCAAACTCACCGGGTATATGGCGCCAAAGACCATGAACCACACCCAGGGCGGCGTAGCACTCGGCCACGTTATCCACCAGCACCCGCACCGCACGTAGATCGAATATCTGATTGATCTCCACCGACTTGCGCTGCATCTTTCTCCAGATGCTGTAGATATGCTTCGGCCTGCCGGATATCTCGCCGCCGATGCCGGTGGCGGTAAACTTCTCCTGCAGCAGATTGATCACTCCAGAAATAAACGCCTCCCTGTCGGCGCGGCGGCCGTCGAGATTGCTGGCGATCTCCTTGTAACTCTCCGGCTCCAGATAGCGCAGACAGAGATCTTCCATCTCCCACTTGATCTGCCAGATGCCGAGGCGGTTGGCCATCGGTGCGTAGATCAGTTGGGTCTCTCTGGCCTCAGCTTCCCGCAGAGGTTGCGGTAGATTTTTCAGAATCCGCAACACATGGAGGCGCTCAGCTAGTACGATCAGCACCACGCGGATATCATCAGCGCTACTGAGCAGCATGCGGCGGATATTCTCGGTGTGTTCCTCCTCGTCGCGGTGCCGGGTTTCACTCTGTACTTTGATGATATTACCGATACGGGCCATATCCCCAACCATGTGGGCAACATCGGAACCAAAGCGTTTCTCAAGCTCCACCGCATCGATCTGTTGATCGGACATCACATCGTGAAGTATCACCGCCGCCAGTGTTTCCCAATCCAGCGCCATATCTTCAAGAATTTCAGCCACCGCCAGAGCGTGACGAAGGGTTGATTCCCCCGTTGGCTCCCTCGACTCCCGATGAACATCCAGCGCCAGATCACAGGCAGCGGTGATCATCTCCATCTCTTCAGCCGTACGGCTTCCGGCCAGGCTCTGCAGCCAGTTGTGGACATCCTGCGCACCCAGAACATC
>JBEVXT010000226.1:14027-16559 GCA_040505955.1 Sedimenticola sp.
AAAACTACAACTCGTGACTGACCAGACCGTCTGCCAGCTTCGGCTCAAACCAGGTCGATTTTGGGGGCATCACCTGATCGTCGTCAGCCACCGCCATAAGTGACTCCATAGAGGTGGGGTAGAGAGAGAAGGCGACCGCCATTTCGCCACTGTCCACCCGTTTTTCAAGCCCGGCCAGTCCCCTTATGCCGCCGATAAAGTCGATGCGGTTATCGCGTCGGGGATCACTGATGCCCAGAACGGGATCTATCAACTCTGCCGTCAGCAAGCTGATGTCGAGGCTGGCCACCGGATCGTCTGCAGGTACCTTCTTTGGATCAAGGCGCAGGCGATACCACTGATCCGCAAGATACATTCCAAACTCAGCCACCCCCGACGGTTTTACCGGCTGATCACTGGCAGTGAGTTCAAAACGCCCGGCGACGGCATCGATAAATGCGGAGCGCTCATAGCCATTGAGATCCTTTACTACGCGATTGTAGTCAAGAATCTGCATCTGGTTATGGGGGAAGATAACGGAGAGGAAGTAGTTGTAGGCCTCCTCGCCGTTGTGCTCCGGATTTGCTGCTTTGCGTTCAGCGGTGACTCGTGAGGCAGCTGCGGAGCGATGATGCCCATCCGCCACATAGAGCGCCGGCATGGCGTCAAACAGCGCATTCAGCCGTGCCACCCGTTCGTTGTCATCAATCATCCACACCTCATGCCGCACCCCATCATCCCCGGTGACATCCGCTAGCGGTGCGGTAGTGGTGGTGTCGGCAAGTATCTGATCGACCTCAGCCTCACTCTTGTAGACCAGAAATACCGGGCCGGTCTGGGCGCCGAGAACATCGATCTGACGCACCCGGTCATCCTCCTTCATCGGGCGGGTAAACTCATGCTTTTTTATCCGCCCCTGATCGTAGGCATCAACAGAGGCAGCGGCAACCAGCCCGGTCTGGCGGTGACCACCCATGGTCAGGCGGTAGACGTAGAAGCTGGGCAGGCTATCCTGAACCAACACCCCCTCCGCTTTCATCCGCTGTAGATTCTCAGCCGCCCTGGCGTAGACCTCGGGAGCGTAGGGATCGGTACCCTGGGGCAGATCCACCTCCGCCCTGGAGACATGGAGAAAACTCCAGGGTCTCCCCTCCACCATCGTCCGCGCCTCCTCTGCGCTCATAACATCGTATGGGGGGGCCGCCACATCTGCGGCGCTATCGGGTGCGGGTCTTAAACCCCTGAATGCTTTTATCAGTGACATCTGTATGAACCTTGATTGATTATCTGGGAACGGAACCGGAGTATTGTTTCAGATGGCGACGGTCATGTCCAAAACATGACTGCCCTGCCCTGTCGTCAAGCAATGGATTCCTATTCCATGGGGCGGTGATCATACAGGAGTGGCTTTAGCCGCGATTTGTGCTTGACCAGGATCCTGTTCCCGGCTGATTTCTATTTATTGGCGTGTCCCAGGAGAACATTGACCGTGTTAATCCCTATCTCTTCCACAGCATAACCACCTTCCATCACATAGAGCGTTGGCAAACCCAAATCAGCAATTAATTGACCAATAGTCAGATAATTGTCGCTGGTTAGACAGAAGAAGCTGATCGGATCATCCTTGAAAGTATCAACTCCGAGTGAAACCACCAGAGCGTCTGGCTGATATTCAGTGATTGCCTTCAGTCCAACTGCTAATGATTTAGCCCACACATCAAACATGGTGCCCTTGCCCATTGGAAGGTTTAAGTTGGTTCCCTCCCCGAGGCCTTCACCGGTCTCATCTGCATAACCGAGAAAGTAAGGGAAAGCACCCTTTGGGTTTCCATGTAAGGAGACAAACAGAACGTCTGAACGGTTATAGAAGATGCTTTGTGTACCGTTTCCGTGATGAAAATCTATATCCAGAATAGCGACTCTGTCAGCACCATCGATCAACATTCCCTGGGCGGCAATCGCAGCATTATTCAGGAAACAGTAGCCACCGAACTGGTTCGCCGAAGCGTGATGCCCGGGTGGGCGGCAAAGAGCAAAAGCAGAGGATGCCCCGCTGCTGATACGTTGTTGCCCGGCTTGAGCGATAGCGGCGGCAGCTTGAGCGGCCTGCCAGGTACCTGCGGTTATTGATGTCTCCGATGCCAACGCATAATAACCGAGTTTCCCATTTATATGATCCGGAATACGGTCTCGACGTAGACCCCGAACAGGAGAGATGGTTGGTATTGCATCTCCGGTATAACCAGCAGAAGTCCACTTATCCCAACAGGTTTTCAGGAAATCTATATATTTTTTGTCGTGTACAGCACATATTTTCTCAGAGTCCGGCTGATTTGGAGATGACTGATGAGAGAATCCTTCCCTATTTAATGCGCTGACAATATGGTGCCAACGTTCAGGACACTCAAAGGGCCGAACCAATCGCCCGTCAAAAATCTCTCCGCTAGGGAAATGGGCCAAATGATCTTTACTAAGGATGACTTCCATTGATCACTCAAACTCCGCTGGAAATGAAAGAAAATTCATCGCAAATAAAAAACTAGCCTAACGTTG
>JBEVXT010000227.1:0-4476 GCA_040505955.1 Sedimenticola sp.
AAGCATTTCACTGGCCTCACCTGCCATGTTGTCATGTTGCATGTCAGACTGCGAATGAACACACAATATTGACCCTTTTCGATAATGTATATATATATATATATATATATATGTATATGTACAATCCGGATTGTTTTACTATATTATTAGTTCATTATTTATTTAAAAAAGTGGCCCATGTTATGTCTCCTTCAATTGATCTTCATCTATCCACGAGTTCATACTTTTCGGGTAGCCCTCCCATTGGACGTAGACTTGCGATTTTCCCCCACGTCTCCTCCTCCTTAGCACTTTTTCAACAAAAAACAGACTGTTCGCGTCCTTGGATACTTTGTTCAGTTCCTCTGTGTAGAATGTGCCTGCAATAGGTTCATCATTCCAATCTTTCAATCTGTATACAGGTATTCCCTGTCGGCGATAGCGCTTATATATTTTGAACAACTCAGTTGTGTACTGTTGTTGGTAAGAGCGGCGAAATGGATGCTTAATGTGCGAGATCCTGACTAAATCGTCAATTTGATACTTAAATGTAGTCGTTTTCAATTTATTCTGCTTGTGAGTCTTCAAGTACATGAACGCCCAAAGATCGGCTTCATTACTGGCATCCACGTCCTCCGGGGCTATATAATTTAAGCTGCGATGCGGAGTGGCGTTGTAATTTTCAACAATTTTCTGTAAATCGTCGATGTAACGATAACTTCGCTTCTGTCTCATGTAGCGGTACAGAGCAGTCTTCACGGTTCGCTGCACTCTCTCAACATAGTTTGCCTTGGGCAAGTTTTGAGTAGTGAACATATGGATATTGTTATCCTTCATGTACTTTTTCACCTTCCGATTTACAAATTCTGATCCTTTATCAACTCTTAGACGAACGGGCGATCTTTCTCTAAATACATCTTTGAATGCAATTAGCACCGTTTTTGCTTTTTTATCATTCAGTGGTCGTATCCAAAGATACCTACTGAATATGTCAATGACAAATAATAAAAAGTGAATATCATCGTTTTCATTTGCCAAGTTGCCAACGTCAGACAGATCAGCGTCAAACTGGGCGTCAATGGAGGTTACACGCACGTTCGCAGTTTTAAACTTATGTCTCACCTGCTTCTGCACAGAGTAGGCGTCAATGCCATCCAGCCAATTCCGAATGTAGCGTTTCGTGAATTTTCCGGGATATTTTTTTCGTAATACCCTGTAAACTTTATCAGGACTAGAATATGCTGCAGGATTAGCTACATTCATATAATAATTCCTTAATAGCGTTTCCTTATTATTTGCCATCGCACCTGCCTCACTTTTATACTACTCATAAATCGACAAACATGCGACACTGTACTTTCACGTTTCCTTCCTCAACAAATTGCCTTCTAGAAATGATATTAGGAAATCTATGCTTTCCTTATATTCAAAAAGCGAATTAAAAGTATGCTTATTAAGTTTTATTTTGGAATTTCCTTCTTGAACAATTATATAGGTTTCTTTGTTTTTTAATTCCACTTTAATGGAGCATACTGCATTAACATTATATTTAATCGTCTCTGTGTTTGGATTCCATTGTACAGAGTAAAATCCGCTGTTCGTTAATCCTGCTTGAGTCATGACAGCTCGCTAGAACTTAATTTGCACTTTCTCACGGCGTATCTGGCGACGTAGTGAGACTCAAACTGCTATATCATAGCTATATACATTGCTATCAAGTGCGTGTATAGACTTGTTTGCTGTATTTGTCAATAGCGTTATAATAATAGTAATTAATATTCTGATTTAATATATACAGTGATATTTATGTCTATTTAAACTCGATTATGATCACGTAATATATTTCAGCGTGTTCTCACGATACTTAAAATGTAGATTACTTACTCATATTTGATGTTCGCAGGCGCTTGATAAGACGACGCCGTATACTGGTCAGTTGTGGCCGTTGATGTAATTGCCTCGTACTTAGGCGGCGCGTTAGTGGACTGCTGCTGTGAAGCATAACTCTGCGGCAGATACTGCGGATAGTCACTCGCAGCAGGCTGTTGGTAGTAGTCTGTCGTAGTAGTCTGCGCAGTCTGCGGCTGATACTGCACGTAGCCACTCATGGCTGGCTGCTGATAGTTAGTCGCAGAACTGTTCACTTCGTACTGTGCCAATGCATACGGGGGTGGCGCGTTAGTGGGTTGTTGCTGTGGAGCGTAACTCTGTGGCTGATACTGCTGGTAGCCACTCGCTGCAGGTTTCGTTGCTGTATTTTGCCAATGATAGGCCCCCGCCACAGGTTGTTGGTAGCCGCTAGTTACAGCATCAGTCATATAGCCACTTTGCTGAGTTCCGTGCGTCTGCTGTTGCCCCTGCTGTTGCTGCGAACCAATGGCTTGATACTCATCGAATTGAGCCAGAATTGCCTCAGTTTCGGCTATGCCCTCGTCCAGTTTTCTCTTTCTGTTTGCTACCGTTGAAGATTTTAGCAACTCATTAACCTTGCTATCCATGGTGCACAGTAATCCCTTGAAGGTTAACGCCTCCGCAAGACTAATTGAAACACTCTTAGATTTTGCGTTGTCATTTACGTGAAAATATAGTAATTTGCTTTTCGGCACCAGAGAAACATTTACGTTTTTGCTACTGGATAATTTTCCCTGTAGTTTATATAAAACACCCTTCGCGTTACGAATTTCTTCAAACTCCTGTGCCATTATGTGTTTATATTCCGTGCAACTGTAAACCTCCAGGCAACTCTTAGATTATGGTGAACAAGGAGTATGTGCATGTCCCTTTATAGGTAATGGCAGCATTCCACAAATTCTAAACTATAATGTGATGAATTACTTGTCAACGGATTTCTGAGTACGACATTCCATATGTATCAGATATCATTTAAATTGCTTTATCACTTTCGTAATGCACATACCATGCATTCCACTGTGTCATCCCTCAGTGACATTGATATATTACTAGCTGTAATAAAATGTCCTGATGATATATATGGCACGTTCTAACGCATGACTGAGTACAGCATTCCATTGTGAACAATACAAGTTTATCATAATTAACACTCCTTTGTTTATCACATAAAACCAGTCAAAGTGAGCATACCATACATTCTACTGTGTCCCTCAGTGACATTGATATATTACTAGCAATCTAAATGCCTTGATGATAGACGATGGTTCACATTGTGATAAATGTCTCCATTACATTAAACTTTAATTAAACGTGCAATTTAAAACCAATCAATACGTCCATCTAACCTAAATATCTACATTTTCGCCGCTAATCGAAAGGGATACGGGATTTGATAATTTCAAATTTAAAAATGCATTCTACCAACAAATAAAAGACCAATTTCAATATATATATTATTCTAATTATTCTATATTTTCTATATGCATGACTAAGCGAAGATGTGATGATCTAGACGTAAAAAAGTCCAATTACGCTACAGTTCATTCATTTCCGACCCCCCTGTAGGTTCACCTTGTTCGCCATGTTAGCTCATAAACCGGTGCGTTTACAATTTTCTTCACCAATCGAAAGGGTTGTCGGATTTGGGAAATCCTGCATTTTATTAATCTATTTTCGTCAAATACTTAATATATCTGAATGTATTTTACATTAATTGTTTGTGCAATAGTTTTATTTTCTAAAAATAAAATAATCTAAAGTGTAAATACTTGGATTTTTCTCCAGTTGGTTCATTTCCGTAACCCTTCCATGTTCTCGTTTTCTGTTTTCAGACCACGCCACGTGAAAATGGCCTTGCTCTTATTTCACTCTGTGTTTCTTATTTTACTTTTAATTTCTCAGAATAATGCTTGCAGATTTAAGTGCTCATCAAAACTCAGTAATGTTTGGAAGGGGTGTGTGGCTAATGACCGATTAGATCGATGTGAAATCTACAAACACCCGGCATCTAACACCGTGACAAGAATAACATTCAGCATGCTGAACGGTGTTGCTGACTTGACGAATTTTACCAATTTAATATCTGTCAAGGTGGATCGGTTTGGAGACTCAGTGCCAACATGCCGTAACATAATCAACCATGGAACAAATATTATTACACTGATCTATCGTGGAGGCCGTATCCCATGCGTAAGTATCAACAGCTGATCAAGACAATCGTGTCTTTGACGCACCTCTCTATTGTCTCTGGGAAGGAAATGTTTCTTGATTTCTGATTTGTCTGGGCATAGAGGCATGAGAAATGATCTTTACCAGAATGCATGCATGTTCAAATTGATTAGTGTCCATGTTGCACACCTCATGGATCTATGCAGAATAATCAGACTGGATCCGGGTGGTTTCGGCCAAAAACAGTTTCGGCCGTGGGTGGTTTCGGCCATGGTGGTTTTGGCCTGGGTGGTTTCGGCCTGGTATTTTTCATGCATTGTATGTACGTGTGTGTTTCAGACTGCCATTTGGGTAGTTTTGGCAGGTATATATGGACTATATACTTGTATGATATGTAATAGAGGGACTTGAAAATGA
>JBEVXT010000228.1:0-13377 GCA_040505955.1 Sedimenticola sp.
GCCTTTACGCTTGGTGGTTTTGATGGTAAGAATCGGCCAGCCGCAGCTGGGACAGGGCTCAGCGACGGGTTCATTCCAGGTGGCGTAGTCACACTTGGGATAGGTAGCGCAGGAGAAGAAGATTTTTCCGCGGCGCGATTTGCGCTTCATCAGGGTGCCTTTGTTGCACTTGGGACAGCTGACGCCGGTGTCCACCGGTCTCTCCAGGGGTTCGATATGGCGGCAGTTGGGGTAGCCGGTGCAGCCGATGAACTTGCCGTATTTTCCGCGTTTGATCACCAGGTCGGAGTTGCACTCGGGACACTTGCGGTCGGCGACGATCTCCGGAGCCTCCTGCTCCTTTTTGTCTCCGTTGAGGTCGCGGGTGTAGTCGCATTCGGGGTAGTTGGTGCAGCCAATGAAGCGGCCGTGACGGCCGAGACGAATGGAGAGGGGCTTGCCGCACTGGGGGCAGGCCTCTTCCATCGCTTCGTGGGTGACGTCGCTACGCTTGACGTTCTCCTGGGTGTGGTCGATACGCTCTTTGAATGGAGTCCAGAACTTTTCCAGCAGGGGCACCCACTCTTTTTCACCGCGGGAAACGGCATCCAGCTCGTCTTCCAGCTTGGCGGTGAAGTCGTAGTCGACGTACTGGTTGAAATATTCGGTGAGGAACTTCTTCACCACCCGACCGACATCGGTAGGGTAGAAGCGCTTCTTCTCCAGCTCCACGTATTCGCGATCTTGCAGGGTGGAGATGATGGAGGCGTAGGTGGAAGGACGGCCGATGCCGTGCTCCTCAAGGGACTTGACCAGGCTTGCTTCACCGTAGCGCGGTGGTGGCTCGGTAAAATGTTGCTCCGGACGGATCGCCTTGAGGGGAATCTCCTCGCCCTCTGTCAGGGGAGGTAGCATTTTCTCATCGCCATCGCCCTTCTTGGCATCATCGATACCTTCCATGTAGACCGCCATAAAGCCGAGATTGGCAATGGTGGAGCCGTTGGCGCGGAAGTTGTTGCCAGCACCGCAGGAGAGGTCGGCGGCCACGGTGTTGATAGTGGCGTGGATCATCTGGCAGGCGATGGTGCGCTTCCAGATCAATTCGTAGAGGCGGTGCTGATCTTTGGTCAGGTGTGCCTTCAACTCATCCGGTGTGCGCTGGATAGAGGTGGTGCGGATTGCCTCATGGGCCTCCTGGGCATTTTTCGATTTGGTCTTGAAGCGCCGTACCTCTTTGGGCAGCTGCTCTTTACCAAAACGTTCGGCGATAAACTCACGCAGCTCTGCCAGTGCCTCATCGGCGAGATGTACCGAATCGGTACGCATGTAGGTGATTAGGCCCGCGGTACCACTGCCGGTATCGACACCTTCATAGAGTTGTTGGGCGGTACGCATGGCGCGTTGGGTGGTGAAGCCGAGTTTGCGTGCCGCTTCCTGCTGCAGAGTAGAGGTGATGAAGGGCGCTGCCGGATTGCGTCTACGCTGTTTCTTCTGCACCTTTTCAACAATCAGTTTGCCGCCGGCGGCGGTCAACAGGGTCTGCTCTGCCTTCGCTGCACTGTCGGTGTCGGTGATACTGAACTGCTCCAGCTTTTCACCCTGGTATTGGGTCAGCTTGGCGGCAAAGCCCTGCTTCTCTTTCAGTAGGTCGGCTTCAATAGTCCAGTATTCACGCGCCTGAAATGCCTCTATCTCCTCCTCACGCTCAACAATCATGCGCAGAGCGGGACTCTGAACCCTTCCGGCGGAGAGTCCGCGACGGATCTTTTTCCACAGCAGGGGCGAGAGATTGAAGCCCACCAGATAATCGAGCGCCCGGCGCGCCTGCTGGGCGTTGACCAGCTCCATCGAGAGCTCCCTGGAGTTGGCAACGGCGTCCTCAACGGCTCTTTTTGTGATCTCGTTGAAGACCACCCGCCGTACCTCTTTATTTTTCAGCAGGCGGCGCTTCTTCAGCAGTTCGTAAAGGTGCCAGGAGATCGCCTCGCCTTCGCGATCCGGGTCAGTGGCCAGCAGCAGAGTGTCGGATTTTTTAAGCGCCTTGACGATCGCCTGGACATGGCGGTCGTTGCGCTCAATCACCTGATATTTCATCTCAAAACCGTTGGCGGTATCGACCGCGCCCTCTTTCGGCACCAGGTCTCGGACATGGCCGTAGGAGGCGAGAACCTCATACTCCTTGCCCAGGTACTTCTTGATGGTTTTGCACTTGGCGGGGGATTCGACGATAACCAGGTTCATCTAGATGCTGTTTCTGTGTTGTGTTGTAAGAAGTGTGTCAGTTGTTCCGGTGCTTTCATCGGTGATGAACCAGCGGTCAAATGACGGTTAGGACTTGTGCCGGTCGGAATCAGTGAAGATAGACCGGGATGTCGTTGTACACCAAGTCTTCCATCTGTGCAAAGGCTGATTCCTGCCCCGGCTGGTTGATCAGCACCATCAGGGCGACCCATTTGAGATCATCAACACCGATAGTGTGAGTGTCCAGAGCAATTGCTCGGTCGATCACCAACTCCCGCCCGGCCTGATCGAGGATGCCGTTCTGTTCGAGAAAAAGCAGCAGTCCGCGGCAGTCGATGTCGAGGCGCGCCATCTCTTCATCGGTATATATTCTGAGAGAGTGCTCGGTGTGGGGACGAAAGTCCTGGGTGCCCTGGCGCAACGCCAGCTCATCAATCCACTGGAACGCCTTCTCCACCTCCTGCTCAGGAAAGCCCGCCTGCATCAGTTCATCGTGCAGCTGCTCCTGGTCGGAGTGGGGTATCTGTTCGCTATCCATATAATTCTCAAACAGATAGATCAGGATATCGACGACGTTTTCGTTCATGCTATAGCCTAAAAATGTATAAAACTCAGAGTGTTGTCGCTTTCAGACGCATGGGTTTGAGATCAGCTGGTAGCGTCCGCCGGGGGCTGATGACACATATCCCTCAAGTTCAAGCACCAGCAGCATGGAGGAAACCGCCTCCGGGGTCAATCCGCTTTGCTCCACCAGCTGGTCTATCGGCTGAGGATCGTAGTCCAGTGTAGTGAAGAGTTGGCGGTACTCTTCATCCCATTGCCGTGGTTTTCCCCGGGGCTGGGGCTCATCGGCAATCAGTGTCAGTGGAAGTTGAATAGCTGAGAGCAGCGGCGCCAACTCCTCCAGAATATCCTCGGCGGTCTCCACCAGCTTGGCCCCCTGGCGAATCAGGCGATGACAGCCCCGGGCCAATGGATTATGAATTGAGCCGGGGATGGCGAACACCTCACGCCCCTGTTCCATGGCGAGCCGTGCGGTGATCAGGGAGCCGCTCTTTTTTGCCGCCTCCACCACCAGTACACCAAGGCTGAGGCCGCTAATGATGCGGTTGCGGCGGGGGAAGTTACCCGGGTGCAGCTTTGCGCCGGGGGGGAATTCGGTCACCAGGGCCCCCTGTTCGGTAATTCTGTGGGCAAGATCCCGGTGACGAGCGGGATAGATGCGATCCGGCCCGGTGCCGGTGACTGCCAGGGTCAGGCCGTCGGCTGTGAGTGCACCACGGTGGGCGGCGCCATCAATACCGGTGGCCAGGCCGCTGCTGATGGTGATGCCGGAAGTGGCGAGGAAACGGCTGAACTCCTCTGCATTGCTCTGGCCTGATGGGGTTGGGTTGCGCGAGCCGACCACCGCCAACTGAGGTGTCACCAACACCTCCGGATCGCCGTTAACAAACAGTAGTGGCGGCGGATCACTAATCTGGTTGAGGCGTTCGGGGTAACGGGGGTCGTTGCGGGTAAGTATGTGACGTTCTGCGCCTTCCGCCCAGAGGAGATCCTTATCCACCCGCTGCCAGTCGGGGTTTTTAAGGTATTCGATACTCTCCTGGGGTACGCCCTGAAAGCTGCTCATCACCCCTTCAAAGAGGTCGCAGGGGCTCTCAATCCGCTCCAGCAGATGACCGATGCGGCGGCTACCGAGGCCGGGAGTGTGGAGCAGTGCCAGCCAGCAGCGCAGCTGCGAGTCAGACCTGTTATTCCGGTCATCCATGACGTTGTGCCGGACGTGATGCCCGGGTTGCTCCACCCGGCTCAGGGATTATGCACCTTGTCGAAGACATGAATTGCCCTGCCGGCACGCATTACCAGGGCGAAACTGACACGCTCGAAGGTGCGGAATACCATTAGTAGACCCGCTCTTTCGTCCGGTAGGGTGACCCGGGCTTTGGGGTTACTGGAGACCTTGTCGCGAATGGTTCTGCCGCGCTGATCAATAGCCAGCACCGAGCCGGGTTCCAATCCCTCCCGGGCGCCGCGATCAAGCACTACCACCTGATACTGGCCGACCTGGGAGACGCCTCCCATGACCGCAATGATACTGCCATTAACCTGCTCCTCGGGCGCCTTGGGGTGGAAAGCATCCATTGGTGTGTCTTCGCCGGTGGGGATCAGGCGGTCACCGGCGAGAGTCTCCAGTTCAATGGCTCGGAGTATTACGGTGGCAGGGTCACCGGTACGCATCAGATCACCATGACCAACGTAGCGTGCCTCATAGCCGAGAATCTCTCCGCTCTCGGCATCCTTATAAGGGCCGCCGGGGCGAATAACATCGAAGCTGCTGTTGTCATCGCTGTGGATGGATCTTATGTAGGCCTTGATATCGTTGCTGCCAATGACGTGTTCGTCATCGAAGGCAACCACATAGGGCGCACTATCCATCGTCTCTTTTTCCATCACATAGGGACGGCTGAGAAACTGGTGGATGGCATCGATGGGGATGGCGGGAATGGCGCCGTCGATGAGTGAGGAGCGCACATTTGGTGAGAGTTTGACCACCGAGCCCCGCTGTAGGCTGAGACGGAGTTGGCCGTTGACGTAGGTCATGGTGATGACATCGCCGGGATAGATCAGGTGCGGATTGGCAATCTGTGGATTGACATGCCAGACGTCGGGCCAGCGCCAGGGATCGCGCAGGAATTGTCCAGAGATATCCCAGAGGGTATCTCCTTTCACCACCGTGTATTGATCGGGGTGAGCGGGATTGACCGCCACCGGCTCTGCCGCCAGCGCGCCGAGGGCGATGGAGAGGCCGAAAATCATGCCGACAATTTTATCTCTGAACGTAAGCATAGCGATCCCTATTGCGTTTGCGTGGTGGAATTATCAGGATTTTAGCCGGATCAGTGGCGTAGAATCCTGTATCATCATAATGTTAGCGGGTTATCTTACCTTTATACTATAGATTTACAGTGATGCAATGGCAATTCTAGACATACTTCATTTTCCTGATACCCGGTTACGCAGTCGGGCAAAGCCGGTGGTGGAGGTGGATGACTCCCTCCAGCGCCTGATCGACAGCATGTTTGAAACCATGTACCAGGCTCCCGGTATCGGTTTGGCCTCCGTCCAGGTCAAGGACCCGCGGCGGGTGGTGGTGATCGACCTCTCCGAAGAGCAGGATCAGCCCCTCTGTCTGATCAACCCCGAGATCATCGAGACTTCCGGTGAGGAGGAGAGCGATGAGGGGTGCCTCTCCGTTCCTGATGTCTACGAAAAAGTGGTCAGGGCGGAGCGTGTGCGTGTTCACGCCCTTAACCGTGATGGTGAGCCCTTCGAGTTGGACGCCGACGGCTTGCTGGCGGTCTGTATTCAGCATGAACTGGATCATCTCGATGGCAAGCTGTTTATCGATTATCTCTCCGGCATGAAGCGGCAGCGAATTCGTAAAAAACTGGAGAAGGAGAGTCGTAACATGCAATCTCCACAGCGGGCCGACAAGCGCGCTATCTGACCGTCTCTGGAAACCGCCCCTGGCGACCCCTTCACTATAGTGACTTTATCGGTTTTTCTGAAGATTGCTGAGAAATCTGTCGCAAACTGACCGATAATCCGGTGGAGACTGGATCATTAACCCGTGAATAAAATGGATTCAACATGAGTGACAGTCTGAAAATCATATTTGCCGGGACACCCGATTTTTCGGTACCGCCGCTGGGGGCTCTGCTTGATTCAGAGCATCGGGTGGCGGCGATCTATACCCAGCCGGATCGCCCCTCCGGTCGCGGGCGCAAGCTCACAGCAGGACCGGTGAAACGGTTGGCGCTGGAGCATGATATTCCGGTATACCAGCCGATAAACTTCAAGGCCGAGAAGGATATTGCAGCTCTCGAAGCAGTAGGCGCTGACCTGATGGTGGTGGTCGCCTACGGCTTGCTGTTACCCCAGCGGGTGCTGGATGCGCCGCGCCTGGGCTGTATCAACATTCACGCCTCCCTGTTGCCGCGCTGGCGTGGCGCTGCACCTATTCAGCGGGCGGTACTGGCGGGGGATGTAGAGACCGGTGTCACCATTATGCAGATGGAGGCGGGGCTCGACACCGGCCCCATGCTGTTGAAGAGAACACTGCCGATTGCCCCGGATGAGACCGGTGGATCACTCCATGACCGCCTCTCGCCCGTGGGTGCGGAGGCGCTGCTGGAGGCGCTGCCGGGAATTGCCACCGGCACACTGCAACCCCAGCTACAGGATGATGCAGAGGCTAACTACGCAAGCAAGCTGGAGAAGGCTGAATCGAAGATCGACTGGCAGCACCCGGCGTTGGAACTGGACCGTAGGGTGAGGGCATTCAACCCCTGGCCGGTGGCGCAGGCGCTGCTGGATGGGAACCCCCTGCGCATCTGGGAGTCAATGGCTATTGCCGGGGGAGAGGGTATGGTTCCCGGTAGCGTTATCGCCTGCAGCCGGGACGGAATCGATGTGGCAACCGCAGAAGGAGTCCTTAGAATTCAGAAACTGCAGCTACCGGGAAAGCGTGCGATGAGTGCGGCGGACTTCGTCAATGCCCACGACCTGACGGGGTGTCTGCTTGGCTGAATCACACTACAAAGGGCGGGACAATCCCCGGGCGGCGGCGGCGAGCCTGCTGAGCCAACTCGCTGCCGGGCGCTCCATATCCAATCTGCTGGAGGGCGGGGTCAACACAGTGGCGCCTCGTGATCAGGCGCTGGTTAAAGAGTTCTGTTTTGGTGTTGCCCGTCGCTGGGGACGCTTGGAAGCGCTCTCTGCACTGCTGCTGAGCAAGCCGATAAAGGCCAGCGAGGGGGAGGTCAAAGCGCTGATACTACTTGGTCTCTACCAGCTGATTTACATGCGTACAGCACCTCATGCTGCGGTTGCCGAGACGGTGGAGGCGGCGCGGCTTCTCAACAAAAAGTGGGCTGTCGGGCTGGTCAACGCGGTGCTGAGACGCTTTCAGCGTGAGAGTGAGTCACTGCTGCTCAAGGTGGATCGGGTGGAGGAGGCACGTTACGCCACCCCCTCTTGGTTACTGAAGCGGCTAAAGCGCGCATGGCCCGACGGATGGCAGGCGATTGTCGAGGCCTCCAACAGCCATCCGCCGATGAGCCTGCGGGTGAACCTCGCGCGCATCGGTAGGGACGAGTACCTTGACCAGTTGCGCCAGGCGGAGATTGCAGCGCAGCTGATCCCCGCTACTGAAGCGGGTCTCTACTTGGCGCAGCCTCTGGAGGTGACTCAACTGCCGGGATTCGAGCAGGGTCTGGTGTCGGTACAGGACGGCGGCGCCCAGTTGGCGGCGCCACTGCTGGATCCCCAGCCTGGGCAGCGACTGCTGGATGTCTGTGCGGCGCCCGGCGGCAAGTCCTGTCATCTATTGGAGCTGGCACCTCAAGGGGTGGAGCTGACCGCCGTGGATGTCGATGGACGGCGCTTGACCCGGGTGGAGCAGAATCTTCATAGACTGGGTCTCAGTGCCCGGGTTTGCCGGGGGGATGCGGGTGATCCCAAGGGCGAGTGGGCGGAGGCGGTCTACGACCGCATCCTTCTCGACGCCCCCTGCTCGGCAACCGGTGTTATTCGGCGCCACCCCGATATCAAGCTGCTGCGCCGTGACGACGATATCGCCCCTCTCGCCGCCAGCCAGCGGCGTATGCTTGATGCCATCTGGCCCCTGCTGAAGAGGGGGGGTATGCTGCTCTATGCTACCTGCTCACTGCTGCCCGAGGAGAACGAGGAGTTGGTGGCGCAGTTTTTGGCGGCTCGCGACGATGTGCGGGAGAGGCGGATTGATGCCTCCTGGGGGCATTCTCGTCCACTGGGACGGCAGACTCTGCCGGGTGAAGAGACAATGGATGGATTTTTCTATGCGTGCCTGGAAAAGATATGAGAGGCGTTCGACAGCATCTGTTTAGCACCCTTTGGCTGCTCCTGTGGCTGCCAGCACTTGCTCTGGCGGATGATTTTTCGATCAACGGCCTTCATGCGAGCCTGGTGGAGGATGCCTATGTGGTCGATGCGGTGATCGATTACCGTTTCTCAGATGAGGTGTTGGAGGCGTTGCAGAACGGTGTCCCCCTGACTCTGGAGATGCATCTGCAGTTGCGCCGTAACCGGGCCTGGGTGTGGGAGTCAGATCTGGTGGATGTGAGACTGCGCTACCAGATTCGCCACCATGCCCTGACCGGGCTCTACCAAGTGGTCGATTTGCAGTCCGGAGGAAAGCAGAATTTCGCCACCCTGGAGGCGACGCTTGCCGCCCTTGGCAAGCTTTCAGGGGTACACCTGATCGGGCAGGATGAGTTGAGTAGTGGTGAGATCTACAGACTCTCCCTGCGCACCCTGCTGGATATTGAGGCGCTGCCTCTGCCCCTGCGCCCGATGGCCTACCTCTCATCCGCCTGGAATCTCTCCAGTGATCGCAGCGAATGGTACTTAAAGCCTTAAAACAGAAATATACCGGAGTTTTGCCGGTGGTGGTGCTGCTGGCGCTGGTGCTGCTCTCCCTTCACTTCATGAGCGGCGCCCTGCAGAGCCGGGAGGAGCTGAGCCGCCTCTTTATTCCGCTACTTCTTGCCAGTGTCCTCGGCCTCTTCTCCCTGGTGGTGGTGGTGGGGGTCAATATTGTCCAGCTGGTATTGCGCTACCGCAGGCAGGCAACGGGATCCCGCCTCACCCTGCGGATAGCGGCCATGTTTGTGGTTATCTCCCTGGCGCCGGTGGCGGTGGTCTACTACTACTCCCAGCAGTTTTTGATGCAGGGGGTGGATAGCTGGTTCGATGTTCAGATCGACCAGGCGATGGAGGATGCCCTCGGTCTGAGTAAAGCGTCCCTCGACCTCTATAAGAGAGAGCGGCTGAAGAGCACAGAGCAGCTGCTGACAGAGATCTCCGGCAGCTCAAACCTCGGTATCAGTCTCAGCCTGGAGGATCTGCGCGAGCGCTATGACTCCTCGGAGCTGGTGCTGCTGGAGTCATCCGGGCGGGTGATTGCCAGTGTTAATGCCGATCCGGGCATTCTAGTACCGAGAAAACTCGACACCGTCACCCTGCAGCAGGTGCGCAGAGGGAGTAACTTCGTCACACTGGAGCCCAGCGACGACGGCTCCGGCATCATGGAGGTGCGGGTGGTGGTGGGCGATTCCCTGCGTTCGCGGATACTGCAGGCGGCCTATCCCACTTCGGCCAATCTCACCGCGCTGACAGAGAGCGTGCAGAGTGCCTACAGCCGTTACAAGCAGCTCTCGTTCCTGCGTAAAAGCCTGAAAAATACCTTCACGCTGGCTTTGGCGATGGTCTTGCTGTTCAGTCTGCTGGCGGCTGTCTGGCTCGCCTTTTTTACCGCTCGCCGCCTGGTGGCGCCGATTGCGGAGATCGCCGATGGTACCCGCGCCGTCGCCCAGGGAGACTACGACAAGCAACTGCCCCTGCCAAAGGCCCGGGATGAGCTAGGATTTCTGGTCTCATCATTCAATGTCATGACCCGTCGCATAGCACTCTCCCGAGACGAGGCGGCGCGCAGCAGACAGCGGGTGGAGGCCCAGCACGCCTACCTGGAGACGGTGCTGGGGCGTCTCTCCTCCGGTGTAGTGGCGCTCGATGCCGATGGCTGTATTCACACCGCCAATCAGGCGGCCTGCGATATTCTGCAGGTTCCACTGATGGACTTCAGCGGTCGCTCACTGGATCTTCTGGCCGAGGTCAGTCACCCATTGGCACAGTTTGTCGATGCCATCAAAGGGGCGGTGAAGGCAGATCTGCGGGACTGGCGCGAGCAGGTGACCTTGTTTGGTGTTGAGGGGCGCCAGGTATTGCTCTGTCGCGGCACCCCCCTGGCCCAGCCTGATGATGCATCAGAGGGTTACGGCCTGGTTTTCGACGATATCACCACCCTGATCATGGCCCAGCGGGATGCCGCCTGGGGTGAGGTGGCGCGGCGCCTCGCTCATGAGATCAAAAACCCTCTGACCCCGATCCAGCTGTCAGCAGAGCGTCTGCGCCACCGCTACCTCAAGACGATGACGGGGAAGGATGCCGAGGTGATGGAGCGCGCAACCCACACCATTGTGCAGCAGGTGGGTGCAATGAAGGAGATGGTTAACGCCTTCTCCGACTATGCACGGCCGCCGAAGATGAACCCGGAGCCGCTGGTGCTCGACACCCTGGCATTGGAGGTGCTGGATCTCTACCGCAGCGCCGGATATGAGCTTGAGCTTGAGGTCGACCTGCAGGCGGGAGAGATGCAGATTGAGGCCGATCCTGGGCGCTTGCGACAGCTGCTGCATAACCTAGTGAAGAACGCCAGAGAAGCAGTGGCGACGGTGGACGCTCCCTGGATTCAGGTTGCCTCCCATGCCGAAGAGGACGCAGGCCGCTGTTTTGTCGAGCTGCGGGTGGCCGATAACGGCCCCGGCTTTGACGAAGAGACCATCGGTCGGCTGTTTGAACCCTATGTCACCACCAAAACCAAGGGCACCGGTCTCGGTCTGGCGGTGGTGAAGAAGATTGTTGAAGAGCACGGTGGTATCGTCTGGGCCGAGAACCGTACCGAGGGCGGTGCTAATGTCGTTCTCCGCCTGCCGGTCATCGGCAGGATTGAGAAGCAAGATGAGAGGAGCGAGAGAGCATGAGTGCAGCGCGCATTCTGGTGGTGGATGATGAACCCGATATCCGGGCGCTGGTACAGGAGATCCTGCAGGATGAGGGTTATCAGGTGGCGGTTGCCGAAGATGGTGAGAGCGCCCGTAAGGCGTTGCGGGAGCGCCGCCCCGATCTGGTGTTGCTGGATATCTGGATGCCCGATATTGACGGTATCTCCCTGCTTAAGGAGTGGTCCGAGGGTGACGACCTGCCCTGCCCGGTGGTGATGATGTCTGGCCATGGTACGGTGGAGACGGCGGTGGAGGCGACCCGTTACGGGGCCTATGACTTTCTTGAAAAGCCGCTCTCCCTGGCAAAGCTGCTGCTCACCGTCGAGCGCGCCCTGGAGGTGGATAAACTGAAGCAGGAGAATATCGGCCTGCGGCGACACACCTCCCATGTGATCGAGCCGACTGGAAAGAGCGCAGTGATACAGCGTCTTCAGGAGCAGGTGAAGCGGATCGCCCAGCATGATACCTGGGTGCTGATCAACGGCGAGGCCGGCAGTGGCCGCGAGACCTTCGCCCGCTACCTTCATGCCCAGAGTATGCGCCGTGAGCTGCCGTTTGTTGATGTCGGCGTCTCATCCATTGCCCGGGGCAACTCCGCTCGGGAGCTGTTTGGCAGTGAGGAGGGCGATCTTATCCACTACGGCGCGCTGGAGCAGGCCCGCGGCGGCACCCTTTTCCTTGATGAGTTGGCAGATATGGATGAGGAGACCCAGAGTCAGCTGCTGGGTGCCCTCGACAGCGGCTCTTTTCTTCGTGTTGATGGTCGGGAGCCGGTGCAGATCGATATCCGCATCATTGCCGCCACCCAGCACAATCTGGAGGAGGAGGTGCAGGCTGGCGGTTTCCGAGAGGATCTCTTCTACCACCTCAATGTGGTGCCGCTGCGAATCCCTCCCCTGCGTGAGCACCGCGAGGATGTCCCCGAGCTGCTCAACTTCTATGTCGATCACTATGTCACCCACGAAAAGCTCCCCTATCGCCACTTTGATATGGGTGCCCAGAACTACCTGCGCAACTACGCTTGGCCGGGCAACATTCGTGAGCTGAAAAATCTGGTGCAGAGGTTACTGATTCTCGGCGCCGGTGAAGATATCACCCAGAGCGAGGTGGAGGGGGCGCTGGGCGGTGCAGAGATGATTCCACGAAGCAGCGCCGGTTTCCCCGTACCCTTTGAGCTGCCCCTGCGCCAGGCGCGGGAGGCGTTTGAAAAGGCTTATCTTGAGTACCATCTGGAGAAGCACAACGGCAATGTCAGCCAGATTGCCCAGGCGGCGGGTGTCGAACGCACCCACCTCTATCGCAAACTGCGTGCGGTGGGTATCGAAATCAAGGAGCGACGGTGATCAAAACCGGCGCTGTTGGAGATGTCGGCTGGAGCAATAGTCAGTATTGAAATAAATCGATAGATAAACACACCTCTGAGCATGTCAGGAAGGCTGTTAATTGGCGTATAATTAGGGGTGCTCATATAGCGCCCCTTATCTGGTTGATACGCCTCTGCCGTGAACAACTGCAACTTTTGCAACACACCGCTTCCCCTGGAAGACTCGCTCTTCTGTCCCTACTGCGGCGAAAAACTTCAAAAAGAAGATAGCTGCGCCGTTTGCGGGAGACCCTACCTGTCCGGCGCCGCTTTCTGTGATCGTTGTGGCACCCCCGTGGGGAGTGACATTCCCCGTGCCGCAAGCGCCGGTGAAGGTGTTGGTTCGTCGGCATTTGATCCCCTCGGTGAGAGAGATGATCACGGGAAGGTGTACCACACCAGGGAGCTACCCCTGGGTATCGTCTACGAGGATTGGGCGCTGATCCATGGTGGTGGCTTTCAGATGGGGGCACCCGATGCTGAGGTAGGGCGCTTTTGTTGTGAGCGTCAACACCAGGTGGAACTCAACAGCTTTGAGTTGTTGAAGACGCCGGTCACCTTCACCATGTACGACGCCTACTGCGATGTTCACGATATTATCAAGCCAAAGGATGAGGGTTGGGGGCGTGACAGTCGGCCGGTGATCAATATCAGTTACTGGGATGCGTTGGGTTACTGCAGTTGGTTGAGAAAGGTGACTGGCTGGCAAATCCGCCTGGCCACCGAAGCCGAATGGGAGTACGCCTGTCGTGCCGGTACCGAGACCCCCTTTTCCACCGGTGACAACATCACCAGTGATCAGGCAAATTTTGACGGCACAATCATCTATGGCTGGGGGTCAAGGGGGATCAAGCGCGGCAAGACGACGCCGGTGGGTGAGTTCGATCCCAATCCCTGGGGACTTTACGACATGCACGGTAATGTCTGGGAGTGGTGCTCATCGGAATATGAAGATGACTACAAAGGCCTGGAGCTGCTCAGTGCCTGCCGCGCCGTCGATAACTACAATCCACGAGTAGTACGGGGCGGCTCCTGGTATAACGTCCCCGGCAGCCTGCGCTCCGCCTCACGCAACAAGCTGGCTCCCGACCTTCACTTCCTTAAGGTGGGATTCAGGATTGTGCGCGAGAT
>JBEVXT010000229.1:0-6354 GCA_040505955.1 Sedimenticola sp.
ACGCCTGAAAGGGCTACTGATAGCGGGTCAGCGACCCTTTTAACTTGATAGAAACCAAGGATTTATTGACGCGTTTCAGCAAATCCTCCGCTAGCTTGCGATCAATCTCTGGCCCCACTTTAACTCTAAAAAGCTCTTTTCCATCAACACCCACCTGTTCGATAAAAGCTGGAAATTTACCTCTCTTGAGCTGCTGCTCAACCCGCTCGGCATTTTTCTGCTGGGAAAAACTACCCACCTGCACCACCCAGGCGGAGAGCCCGACACGCTGCTCAACAACGGGCGGCTTGGGTGACTTCGGCATCTTTTGAGCGGAAGGTTTGACTGTTTTTGGTTGCACCGGAGTGGGTTTCACTGTCGGCTGTGGAGTGGAAACTGCCGCTGCCGGGGGCTTTGCCAGGTATTCGCTCTCCAGGGGAAGTACCCGGGAGGAAAAATCGGTATTGGGACGTGTGGGAATATTGCTCTCGGTAATGCCGCGGTTGAACACCGGCTCCTGTTCCAGCAGCATCGGAACAAAGATAACCACCAGCGAAACCAGTACCGTTGCACCGACCAGCCTTTTTTTCAGTCCCTCATCCACGCTAAGCAGCCTGCTAAATTGATGAAGTCTGAATTATACCATCCCAGTGATCACACCAGACAGATTTCCTGATTACTTAGCAAATCCAGCCAGATCCAGCTGCAGGATTTGAGCAACCGTATAGAAGGATCCGAAAACGACAATCCGGTCATCAACACCTGCTTCCCCTTGTGCCGTCCGGAATGCCGACTGCACACTTGTATGGCGTTCGAACCGTTGCTCCTCCACCCCGACAGCTGTCAGTGCCGCCACCAGTTGATCAACCGAGGCCGCCCTGGGCACGGTTAACGATGCCGGATACCAGTGATCAATGGAGGACTCGATAATCTGTACCACTTCGCCTATATCCTTATCCTCCAGCATCGAAAATACTGCCAGGGTTCTGCCGGAACAGGGGGTCTCTTCTAGGTTTCTCTGCAGCACACCCACCGCTTCAGGATTATGAGCCACATCAAGAATTGTCACCGGTGCCCCGTCGACCACTTGGAAGCGCCCAGGCAGTGCCGCCTCTCTCACTCCGTTTCGTACCGCCTGCTGATCAAGGGGCAGGGTCTGCTCCAAGCACTCCAACACGGCCAGAACGGCGGCGGCGTTGGACAACTGATGACTGCCCCGCAGACGGGGATAGGGGAGCGCATGGCGGCGCCGGTGTACGCCATGCCAACTCCACCCTTGTTGATCACCCTGATAACTGAAGTCGGCGCCATTGCGAAGAAACGGCACCGATAGGTGCTCCGCCTGCCGCAGAACCGATAGCGGTGGATTGGCGCCCGCGAAAACCACCGGGCGCGAAGGACGCATGATCCCTGCCTTCTCACGCCCGATCTCCTCCCTTGTCTCGCCCAGCCAGTCACTATGATCTATGTCGATGGTGGTTATAAGGGCAACATCGGCATCGATGATATTAACCGCATCAAGCCGTCCCCCCAACCCCACCTCAAGCACCACCACATCCAGGGGTTCTGAGGCAAAGATGACCAGCGCCGCCAGAGCGCCAAACTCAAAATAGGTCAGCGGAGTATCAGCACGCGCCCGATCCACCTCTTCGAACGCCAGGCACAGCCGCTCATCACTCACCTCCGCACCGTTAAGGCGAATGCGTTCGTTATAGCGCAGCATGTGAGGAGAGGTGTAACAGCCGACCCGATAACCCCCTGCCTTCAATATCGCTTCGAGAAAAGCGACCGACGAGCCCTTACCATTGGTGCCGGCAACGGTAATGACCTTGCATGAGAGGGGGACAGGATGAAGCAGAGACCAGACCGAGCCGACTCGTTCCAGGCCAAGTTCTATCTCGCTGGTATGGAGCTGAAGCTGCCAGTCGAGCCAAGCCTGGAGAGTATCAAAACGCATAAGAGTTGAAAATCAAGAGACACCTGTTTGGGAACACAGAGCACAACATTGAAAAGATGGTCGATGCTATAAAAAACTCGGGTAACTATTCAGCTCATTTCTAAAATTTGCCGTTTCTGAGTTAAAAAATAATCATTTGCACACATAAACTTGCATTTTGTGCCTTTTTATCCTTAAACCGGCTCTGTACAAAAATCCTGAAAACCACAGTTATGGTGGAATAGGGGTGTTGTAGGAGCGAACTTGTTCGCGATGGACTACGAAACGTGCTCTTCGCGAACAAGTTCGCTCCTACACCTGAGTTCCTGATTACCGTACTGAATAGTTACAAACTCGGTAACTATTCAGCTGCTGCCGTACACACCGTGCTGAGTAGTTACAAAAACTCAGCGTTCTCTGCGAAACTCTTCGCGCTCTGTGATCCTACTGCTCCAGTCCGCAGCAATCAGGGACGCGGCTGGTGGGTCAGTACGCTCAGCAGGGAGGCGATTTCATCACGCATCTTGCGGCGGTCGATGATCATATCGACGGCGCCGTGATCTAGCAGAAACTCACTGCGCTGAAACCCCTCGGGCAGCTTCTCTCTCACTGTCTGTTCAATCACTCGGGGACCGGCAAACCCGATCAGTGCATTGGGCTCAGCTATATTGACATCACCAAGCATTGCGAAACTGGCGGAAACACCTCCCATGGTGGGATCGGTCATAATCGAGATATAGGGGATACCGCGTTTGCGCATCTTGTTCAGTGCCGCACTCGTTTTGGCCATCTGCATCAGAGAGAAGAGCGACTCCTGCATACGCGCACCGCCACTAGCGGAGAAACAGACCATGGGGATACTACGCTCAAGGGCAACATTGACTCCCTGGACAAATCGCTCACCGACAACCGACCCCATCGAACCGCCCATAAAGCTGAATTCGAAGGCGGCTGTTACCAATTCCAGCCCTTTCAGTTGACCACGCAACACCACCAGCGCATCCTTCTCGCCAGTCGCCTTCTGTGCCTGAGTCAATCTGTCCTTGTATTTTTTACTGTCCTTGAACTTCAGTGGATCGAGTGGAGAGAGTTCGCCGGCAATCTCTTCCCGCGGCTCCGCATCCAGAAAAACATCCAGGCGGCGGCGAGCCCCAATTCGATTATGGTGATCACATTTGGGGCAGACCTGGAGATTGCGCTCCATCTCCGCGCGATAGAGGACGGCGCTACAGCCGGGACATTTTGTCCACAGTCCTTCCGGTACAGTATGTTTACCGCCGCCCTCCGTACGGATGCGGCTGGGCATTAGCTTTTCAAACCAGCTCATGGATAAAAATCCTACTCTATTCCGCTTTCAACGCGGTTGATTGTATCGAAGTACAACTCTCAACAGTAGTGCTGCCCGAGTAACTTCTAAATTTGTAACTATTCAGCTCACCCCTGAACAGTTACTGGCGATTTCTTTGCGGTGCTGAATAGTTACCTAAATTTTCTCGTAGTTGCCTGTGACATCATGGTGGCTTCAGATAAGATCCATCGCCTGGCGCATGGAGGAGAGCAACCGCACAATGGCTGGTGCGATCATCTCAGGCGTCTCCTGAAACTCCTCCACCAGATTGATGATGGCACTACCCACAACAACAGCATCACCCACTTGGGCCACTGCCTGAGCACTATCAGGGGTCTTGATTCCAAAACCCACAGCCACAGGCAAATCTGTCAGCTTACGGATGCGGGCAGTCTTCTCCGCCACATCACCTACTGCCAGATGCCCTGCTCCTGTAATACCCTTGACCGAAACATAGTAGATAAAGCCGCTGCCAGCGGCACATATTTTACTCGCCCGCGCTTCCGTGGTGGTGGGTGACAGGAGAAAGATGGGGTCGATCTCCCTACTTCGCAACTCTTCAAGATAGTCAGCCGCCTCTTCCGGCGGCATATCAACGGTAAGCACCCCATCCACACCCGCTTCAGCGGCGGACTGGGCGAAGGCACTGTATCCCATCACTTCGATGGGATTGAGGTAGCCCATCAACACCACAGGTGTATCGTTGTCACTCTCACGGAAGCGGTTAACCATACCGAGCACGTCACGAAGAGAGGTAGCGAAAACCAGAGCCCTTTCATTGGCACGTTGAATCACCGGCCCATCCGCCATTGGATCAGAGAAAGGGACGCCCAGCTCAATAATATCGGCGCCCGCCTCCACCATTGAGTGCATCAGGGGAACAGTTACCTCCGGCGTCGGATCACCGGCAGTGACGAAGGGAATCAGGGCAACCCGGTTTTTTGCATCAAGCTGTCTGAAGCGATCACTGATACGACTCATATCCGCACCCCATCCAGCGCTGCCACTGTATGTATATCCTTATCTCCCCTGCCGGAGAGGTTGATCAGGACGATCTGCTCTTCACCCATTTTGCGCGCCATATTAATGCCATGAGCCACAGCGTGACTCGATTCCAGAGCGGGGATAATGCCCTCCACCTGGGTCAGGGTGTGGAATGCTTCCAGTGCCTCATCATCGGTTATCGCCACATAATCGGCCCGGCCCGTGTCCTTTAACCATGCATGTTCAGGCCCAACACCGGGATAGTCGAGGCCTGCGGAAATTGAGTGAGTCTCTATAATCTGACCATTGGGATCTTCCATCAGGTAGGTGCGGTTACCGTGGAGCACCCCTGGTTTACCGGCACACAGAGGAGCGGCATGCTCTCCTGTCTCCAGCCCGCGACCGGCCGCCTCAACACCGACGATCTCAACTGACTCATCATTTAGAAAAGGATAAAACAGGCCGATAGCATTGGAGCCGCCACCAACACAGGCAACTAGAGTATCCGGCAGTCGGCCTGCCTGACGCTGAACCTGCTGACGGGCTTCGCGACCTATAATTGTCTGAAAATCACGCACCATTGCGGGATAGGGGTGGGGCCCGGCAACTGTGCCGATAATATAGAATGTATCATCGATATTGGTGACCCAGTCACGCATCGCCTCGTTCAGTGCATCCTTGAGGGTCTTGGAGCCGGATTCAACCGACACCACCTTGGCGCCCAACAGCTTCATGCGGTAGACATTGGCCTCCTGACGGACAATATCCACTGCCCCCATGTAGACCACACACTCAAGCCCCAGCCTGGCTGCAACGGTGGCGGTGGCCACACCGTGCTGACCGGCGCCTGTTTCAGCAATGATACGGGTTTTGCCCATGCGCTTTGCCAGCAGGGCCTGACCGATGGTGTTGTTTACCTTGTGCGCCCCGGTATGGTTGAGATCCTCACGCTTGAGATAGATCTGCGCGCCCCCGGTCTCACGACTCAGTCGCTGGGCATGATAGAGCGGCGAAGGTCGACCTACATAGTGGGCAAGATCCGCATCCAACTCAGCCAGAAAGTCGTCATCCTGCATATACTTCTCATAGGCCAGGCGCAGCTCTTGAAGGGGTTCCATCAGGGTTTCGGCGACAAACAGCCCGCCGTAGGGGCCAAAATGCCCACGATCATCGGGCATATTGGTGAAATCTTTTTGACTACTGATTGGCAAGTTCTACTCCTCGCATAAATGCGGCAATCTTTGAACCATCTTTTATCCCCTTCCCCTGCTCCACCCCGCCACTGACATCAACAGCATAGGGTCTTACCTGCCGTATGGCATCCTCGACATTGTCCGCCGACAGGCCACCGGCAAGGATGATCTCACCCGCCATTCGCCGGGGGATTCTCTCCCAATCAAAAGTGGCCCCGGTGCCTCCCGGTACCCCTTTTTGGTAACTATCGAGCAGCAAGCCGGCAGCCTTACCATAGTGTTCCCGCAGCGCTGCCAGATCGATACCATCACGCATACGCACTGCCTTGATGAAGGGGCAACCATATCCAGAGCAGGCCTCAGGCGGCTCATCTCCGTGGAATTGCAGCAGATCAAGACGGACGGCGGCGAGTATATCGGCCACTTCATCACGATCCGGATCGACAAACAGTCCGACAACCGTCACGAACGGCGGCAGATCTCGCACTATCTCAGCAGCCCGCTCCACCGACACGGCCCGCGGGCTGGGTGGATAGAAGACCAGGCCGATGGCATCCGCTCCCATACTCACCGCCTTTCGGGCATCTTCAGGGCGGGTTATGCCGCAGATTTTTACTCGCACTCTCATTGGGCGCATAACAATACAGTATCACACAGGTTTGCGGAAGATAGCGGAAAGGAAAACCACCCTCAAAAGCTCTTCCTGGTTACCCATAAAAACCAGTGACATACGATAATTAAAAATAAATCAGCCGGAAATGAACGCAAAGTGGCTATGCACAATAATCCTGAAAACCATCGCGATAGGGATAAAGTTGTATTTGGAGCGAACTTGTTCGCGATTGGCTTCGTAGGAGACTCTTCGCGAACAAGTTCGCTCCTACGCGATATTCCAATAGCGTCATGTTTTTCTG
>JBEVXT010000230.1:0-6194 GCA_040505955.1 Sedimenticola sp.
GGTGGTACGTTACGGGCTGGCGAAGTTGACCAGACCACCCTATCACTTGCAGACTCTGGTGGACGACTTATCTTGGCCCATACACCGTCGATGAGCAATTTGACTTTATATTCATTGGGAGTAGGTACTTTAATCTTCAATGAGTTTGTTTCTATTGATGTGTTGACGATTGATTCAAGTTCAGTTCAGTTCAACAAAGGATTGTCCGTCAGTGGCAATTTGAGTTTGGGGAGTGGTGCAAAGGTGACCGCGTTGTCATTGACTGCAGATAGTATTTATCTGTCAGATGGTGCAGCGCTCACCACTGAATCGGTAACAGTGAATACAGATATGACAATGATTAATGGTGCAAAAGTTACAGTACCGACAGCGATAGCGAATCCGAAGAAAATCCACAAGCTTGATATAGCAGTGATAGGAACGCTGACAGTGGATCCCAGTTCGGTGATTGATCTTGATGGCAAAGGCTATCCAAGCAACTATTGGAGTGGCCCTGACTTTAGTGCCGATACACGGCAAGGCTGTCATGGCGGCTTGCGGGGTAATCGCAGTAGTGACTGCAGTTACGGGCGTTATGACCAGGCAAACTTTGCGGGAAGTGGCGGTTATTATTACACCAGTGATTGGCCGGGCCAAGGTGGTGGTGTGGCCAGTATCAGCGCAAACGCACTGGTTCTCGATGGTGTGATTCGAGCCAATGGCAACCGCAGTAGATATAATTCTGCTGGTGCAGGTGGTGGTCTTAATGTCGATGTGAGAGCACTGAGTGGGGCTGGATTCCTGCAGGCCAATGGTGGTTCAACCTACAATAACTACAATTACCCCGCAGGTGGTGGTGGGCGTATCAGTATGCATTTGATAGATGGAAGCGGCTTTACGGGTACCATGGAGGCTTCGGGTGGATCTGCTGGCACCAACTATGTTGGTGGTGCAGGCACTGTGTATGTAAAGGATGCATCCCAGAGCTATGGTCATCTAAAGGTAGACAATGGTGGTAAAACAGCTAAGCCGGGAAGTACACCAATACGCAGTGTGGGGCGACATGTAATCACAAGTGTATCTGAAGTAAGTGATGGCGTATGGCGTATTGAGGTATCCGGAAATCCATGGCGTACCATGGATGCTGCCAATGACTGGGGGCTGGATGGAGTTGATGTGGATCTGGATGCAAGTGAGGATCTTAGTCCACATTACACTGTTGTTAGTAACACAGTAAACACCTTGATAGTAGTGACAGCTGAGGATCTGATGGGGGTACTTGGTAATGAATTGGTAGGTGTGCACACCTTTGAAACACTGAATGTCAGCGGCGGTGCATCGGCCGAATTTGGTGAGGATCGTATTATGGAAATACAACAATGAGTAAAAATAGGATGAATATAAACACACTCCATAAGAGTTTGTTAATTGTGCTGTGCGTAGTAGGCTTTGCAGGCTGCGGAAACAAAGGGTCAGTGGAATCATCAACTCTTGAAAGTATCTCCTCTTTTTCAATTAGCGAGGATGAACTGGCAGCCTATGTTGAAAGTAAAGGCATCAAGAATAAGCAAGGTGAAAGGTACAAGCGCACAGTACAGGCTTTTATTGAGCAGAATGCATTAGCTTCAGTTATTTCTACCGATCCTAAAAGCCTTACAACGAGTACGCGAGTTGATATAAAAAGGAAGAGAAACGAGATACTAATAAATAATTATCTGAATAATCATGTAGTAAACCTTGTTACTGCTGATTTTGTTGAAAAATATTATAAAGATAATATTGATCAATACAGCACCAGAAAAGTCAAAGTTTTACAGATTCTACTACCCATACCACAAGGTGTTTCAGACAGCAAACGGCTTGGGAAACGTGAAGAAGCGATTAAGTTGGCCGAGATGTTACGGAACGGTGGTGATTTTTCTGAGGCTGTTAAGAATTACTCTGCTGATACCCTTGATGAGATTAAGTGGTTAATCGAGGGGAAGGGTGATCAAATTATTGTGGATGCTGCTCTCTCGATGAAGGTGGATGATATTTCTGAACCCATAGATTCACCCCATGGCATGCAGATTATTAAACTATTAGAGGATCCGGTGAGCGAGGTAACTGAGTTAGATGATATACGAGATAAGATTGTCTATGAGCTAAAATATGAAGCGAAGCTTGGTGAGTTAAAACGCCTGAAGGCATTAGCTTCACACCAAGTCCAAGATGACTTAGATAAACAAGGATTAAACTAACATCATACAGGGGTCCATAAGTGAGCCCCTGCAGAAATCATTTTATTGTGATGGCGAACGACTGACTTTCCCACAGTACGAGTAATATAGCAAAATCCCATGGTTGGGGGCATTATATTGCCTCGCCAATATGGTGTCATATTTCATTCAACCTCATGCTTGATTCGTACTGATATATCAATAGAGTCTCTGGCCATGTCAACAATTGGTAGGTCGATATTATCGTCTTGCAGAGACCAGCGTGCATAACGATTATTGAACTTTCTATAACGTAACACTGCGTTAACTGCTAATGGGCTCTTGACCCAGCTTGGTATTTTGAACTTGTGAGAAGTAATGTCAGAGTCACCGGGGGATATTACCTTTTTAAAGCTGTCTCCTATCATGTTGAATAGATCGTGGCGCCAAAGCTGTTGACCATCTTTACTAATTGGAATTGTCCCATAGAAGTATGCTTCTGCGTCGACTGAGTTATCTTTTGTCAAGTGGCCACTCTCAAATACAACTCTATTTTGAGCATCAACAACCCTAAGGTATAACCAGACCTCATTGATGTCAGTTGTACCACCTGGAAAATTGTGCCCAACCTGTGAATTTGTGACAACAACATTTAGGTTAACGTTCTCACCAAGGTAATAATAGGCTGGTGCATCATTCTCAGTAGATATGTCAGGTGCTACCGGTTTGTTACTTCGCATAGCGCCAACCCGGTTTGGTTCTTCAATGCTGATGCGCACTTTGTCCGCCTGTAAAAAGCTAGTTGTGAGTGCAAGCTGCTTGTAATCAGCGTTATACCAGGGTATGGCAGTATTTGCTCCAAGGGCTCGATGGGATCGAGTAAAGCCATTTTTATCAGCTGATGGATCACCACTTGGTACAAGTGGAAAATGGCAATCCTGACAACGTTGTTCTTTATTTCGTGAAAAGCTATCTTTGCTTTGACCAGAAAACGGACTATTTAGCCACGCAGTATATTCATCCTGCATTTTCACCCATCCCCAACCATTAGTCTCTTTATCCATATACTGGGAATGGCAGGTAGCACATAGTTTTGAACTACCGATAGGACTGCGAGCCATGTCAGATCGGTGCTGAGCTGGATTTATGCGAATTAAATAATTATTTATTTTTGATGCCATCCACTCAACACTGTTATTAAAAAGGTAATCACTAGCCGGGGCAAATTGATAGCTAGCAACTCCTTTTAAATGCACTATTTTATTTATGCCGTGGCAACCCATACAACTTACTCCCTCATAATGGTGGCTGCTGGTTTTAAGGCTACCACCTGCTGAAAGCTCACCGCTTAATAATGCAACCGGGGCATGACACCCCTCACAGTATCTAGTGGCAGCGATACCTTTCTCTTTGGCAAGGAGATTAATGTTAGTTTGATAAGCTTTGTCAGAACCGGCTTGCGCATGCATTGAAGCCTTCCATTCCTCACTTATTTCACTGTGACAGGCGCCACATTTTTCAGAACTACCTATTTGTTCCTTATCAATAAAGCCGCCAGTAATTGTTTCACTTTGGCTAGGTCGAAAGAGATGATCACCGAATGGTAGTTGATAAGGCTCTATTTCAGGTTTGTCGCTATAAGCAGTGCGTGTCTGTGTGTATAGCGTTGTGGAAATAAGTACTAAGATAGTAGCAACTGTCATTACCAGAGCTATTGATGTGTAGGGCGTGTTCAGTATCGAAGGGAACCATTTTAATTCAGTTTGGCTGCGCATCAAAGGTAGTAATATTCTATGTGCAGCCAAATGTAGGCCTACGCATAAAATGGTTAGATATGAGGCAAAAATGTGTAGCTTGTATATCCAGCGAAGAGATTCCTGTTGTCCAAATATTGCTATATGTAAACCACTAGATAATAGACAAAAGAAAACTATGGAGGCTAATATACCGCTGAGTAAAACTATTGATCGCCTTAATCCTAGTGTTCGACGAAAATGTATAACGATATATGGCAATGCAATAATAGAGAGAGATATACCAGCAAATGTATGTAACAGATATGTCCATTGCTGCCATACAGTATGTATCGGATAGCCATATGTTGCATAACCACTGAATATGGCTACAAAAAGTGTCGATAAAAAACTGGGTATCCAATTAATCTCTGTATTTAATAAAATAGCTATTTGATTTTTTTTCATTTGGCATAGATGCTTTTTTGATACATGTTTCGTCAACGATTTTATTAGCGATTCTATTTTGTCGATAGTTTCAGGATGGGTAGGGGTTTGTTGTCAATGATTTGTATGGTCATCTGGTCTTTTGCCATATTGACAATGGGTAAGTCAATGATGTCTTCACCAAGTGCCCATTTTGCATATTTCATATTAAACTTTCGATATCGAAGCTTGGCAGTAATGGTGAGTAATCCTTTTGCGCTCTTAGGTATGGTAAAGGAGTATGAGTTAATATCTGATTTTCCTGGTGGAATGAGGTTTTCATAGCTGCTGCCCACTACATTAAATAGATCGTGGCGCCAAACGGCATTACCTGTGCGGTCAACAGGGATCGACAAGTAAGTGTGTGCGCTAGGATCAACATTGTAATCCTTGTCTAATGTGCCACTCTCATAAATCATATTTCTATTAGAATCCTTCACTATAAATTCTATCCAGGGTTCGTTGAGGTCAATTGTTCCTGCGGGAAAATTATGACCGATAAACAAGTTCGTTACTGCAACCTTTGCAGTGACTTTTTCTCCGATTTTAAATACTGGGACATCAGGTGTTATTACAGGTATTTTTGATTGCTTGATGTCACGTCGAAAGAGGGTGGTTGCGGACTTGTTATCTACTTGTATTTTTATTTTTAGACGATCTGCTTTCATGAAGCTTTGTACTGCCTCAAGCTGTTCAGTATCACCAAGTAGCCAAGGGATGACGGTGTTAGCACCTGGCGTGCGGTGAGAGCGAACCTTTCCTGCTTTGTCAGCTGACGGGTCATTCATATCGACGAGAGGGAAATGACAATCCTGACAACGCATAACCTGTTCACGTGAGAACTCATGTTCAGAGTGGCCGGAATAAGATCCTTTAAGCCATGAAGAATATTGATCTTGTAATTTTACCCAACCCCAATCGTTTATCTCTTTATCAATATACTGTGCATGACAGGTAGCACAATTCTGAGGCTGGTAAAGGACATCACGTGCCATATCCTTCTTGTGTTGACGTGGATTAATGTTAATTAGGTAATTGTGTACTTCAGTAGGTATGCGTGAATTATTTTTGCCGAAAAGATAATCATCTACTGGCTCAAAGAGGTAACTGCCAGCACCTTTAAGATTAATTACCTTACTGATGCCATGACAAGACATACAGCTTACACCTTCTGAAATATGAATTCCCTCATCTAACTTGCCCCCCGTTGTCGCTTGACCACTAAGGAGGGCAACAGGGCCATGACATCCAAGACAATAGCGTGTTGTAGCAATACCCTTCTTTTTTGCAAGTGCATGGAGATTGGTCTGAAAGGCCTTATCTGTCGCTGATCGACCATGCATTGAGGAACGCCACTCCTTGGTTATTGCTTCATGACATTCACCGCACTTATCAGAACCTCCAATTTGCATCGCGTTGACAAATCCTCCAGAACTTGTTTTTGCTTGGCTAGGATAAAAAGGGTTGTCACCAAATGAGTATTCATAAGGTGTGATACTCGCTTCTTGCTGCAAGATATTTGACTGCATGGAGTAGGTGAATGTCAATGCTATTACAATGGCTGATGATATTGAAATTGCACAAACTATTTTCCAAAACAAATTATTCGAGACTAAAAAACTATGCTCATTTATTGTAGAACTATTTCTCTTGGCGAATAAAATTAAATGAATGCAGAGAATTAATACAATGGCATATGAGGATACTATATGGGTGTCGTAAACCCAATGGAGAGATTCATATTGCCCAACTATTCCTATGTGTAAACCGCTTCCATAAAGGAATAATGATACTAGAA
>JBEVXT010000231.1:0-3251 GCA_040505955.1 Sedimenticola sp.
ATTCTATCGGATTTAAGGGGTGGTTGACCTTAACTTTATTCGTTAACAGACTGTTTTTGTTAAACTTGTATTGCTACAGGTAGCGGCATTGTGGTCTGATCCGGTACTGATACATCAAGGTCCGCTCCAATAAGAGTGATAATGGTTGCTGAAAAGAGCAGAAAGCGGACAGAGGTTGACAACAGATAGGGCATGGTACCGTTACCTCTTATTTATTCTTTACACATCACGGAAACACTCCCTGCCGATTTAGCGCCCTCTACCCGCAGTCACGCAAAGGATAAGCGGCAGGTCCCTTTTCGGTGGCTGATAAAAGGTGGTTGCCATGATCATGCGCAGCCTTCCCAACCACCTGTATTTTCGTATTCCGCTCTTTCGTTCAAGGGGGAGAGGTTGAATAGTCAATCAAAACCACGAAGGGGTTAACCAGACAAGTCAACAGGAACCTCACCCATGACCAGCAATCACCTGCAATACCATAGCATCGAAATGAGTACGCTTTTGACTGTTATATTTGGCATCATCGTCGGATCGGCTATGCTTCAAGGTTGCTCTGGAGCAATAATTGGGGGTACCGCAGCCGGTATCTCGATAGTCACTGATCCCAGGACGCTGAATGGCACACTGATGGATCAGCACATTGAACAGCAGGTTGCCAACCACCTCTATGAACACCATGACATCTTCGTGGATACGGCAGTCGAAGCAACCAGCTATAACCAGCGCGTTTTGCTCACTGGTCAGATAAAAACCGAGGCACTACGCAGGCGCATAGGGCGTTATGCAACACAGTTGACCAATGTAAAGGTGGTTATCAACCGTATTACCATTTCTAAACCCCTCACGCTGAGTCGTGAGGCGAGTGACCTTGCACTGACCGCCAAGGTCAAAATAGTACTGTTGGGTGCTGAAAAACCAGGCTTCGCTCCAACGCAGATCAAGGTGGTCAGTGAGGATGGACGGGTTTACCTATTAGGTTTTCTACAACGGGAACAGGGCGATAAGGTGACGGAACTGGTACGGCATGTGCGGGGAGTGGAGCACTTGGTCAAGGTATTCGATTATGTTCGCTGAAACGGTCAGGCAAATAATGGAACCTGAATAGTTACCTTTACAGCTACACTACCCCTAAGAGCCGCCACACTGAGGAGCCATCAATACAAGAGGCCATGCCACAGCGACTACTTATCATTGAAGACGATGCCGGGCTTAACCAGATGCTACAGCTCCACTTTGAGGATCTGGGGTTTACAGTGACCGGTGTCCACCGTTGCGAAGAGGGTCTACAGCAGATCCATAGCAACGCATTTGACCTGCTGCTACTCGACCAGCAACTCCCTGACGGCACAGGATTGGCCTTGCTGGAGAAGATCCAGCAGCAGAGTCCGGATCAAGCGGTCATCATGATGACCGGTCAACATGACCTTGAGCTGGCGATCCAGGCGATCAAGAGCGGTGCAGCCGACTTCATTCATAAGCCGGTCAACACCGAAGCACTGCAAATCGTGGTCGAACGGGTGCTGGAGACAAAGCGTCTCTCCCGTGAGGTAGAGGCGCTTCGCCCTGACACGAATGAAACACCGGCAGATCGGACCCTGATCGGCCGCAGCAGCGCCATGCTGCAAGTGAGCAAGGAGATCGCTCTCAGCGCCACCGGCGATGCCGTGGTACTGATCACCGGTGAAACAGGAACCGGCAAAGAGGTTGTTGCAAGGCTGATACACCAGCATTCCGAAAAAAGCGGCCCCTTCATCGCCATCAACTGCGCCGCCATCGTCGACACACTGCTGGAGAGTGAACTCTTCGGCCATGAAAAAGGGGCATTCACCGGGGCCTCCGCTCAGAAACTGGGAAAATTCGAGCTTTCCCGGGAGGCACGCTCTTCCTCGATGAGATCGGAGAGCTCTCTCCACCACTACAGGCAAAGCTACTGCGGGTACTTCAGGAACGCACATTTGAGCGTGTCGGCGGCACCCGTCTGATCAACACCGACGCCAGGATCATTGCCGCCACTCACCGCGACCTCTTCCGCGAGACCGAGGCGGGAAACTTCCGGGAAGATCTGGCATACCGGCTCAAAGTGGTATCTATTGAACTGCCCTCACTGCGCGAACGACCAGAAGACATTCCCCTACTGGTTCCGGCGCTTCTGGGTAAAATCGCCCGCAGAATACACAAACCACAGCCACAGCTCACGGAGCAGGCCATGAAGACGCTGCAGGGCTATAGCTGGCCCGGCAATGTACGTGAGCTGGAAAACCTGCTGACCCAGTCACTGGTACGCTGTCGCGGTAGCGCCATCACCCCCGACTTACTGACGCTTCCACGGAAATCCCGAGGAAGTGCCGCAGTCGACACCACTGAACAAGTGAAGAAGAGCCTCGACCAGGTGGAGGAGGAACAGATCCGGCTGGTGCTCGATCACACAGGCGGACATAAAGGAAAGAGCTGTGCCATCCTCGGCATCTCAAGACCCGCCCTCGACCGCAAGATCAGTAAGTACGCAATCACACTTTAGACCTCCGCCGCATTCAGAGAGTTAGCGAAACGATAATCTGTATCGGCGGAAATGGTCGCCAACCAGATAGATATTAGTTTTGGGAAGTGTTTTTGTAACTATTCAGCGCGGTAATCGAGTGAGGTAACGGAAGGCTGTTGACCTCCCGCCACCTCGGGTGGCATACACTTATGATCCGTAGAACATATCAGTGTCTAATTCATTGCGACTGACCTTGCCGTCCCAGGGCACAAATTTATGGCTTGTTTCAGAACCTGAGTTGTACACCAAACCGCTGGAAAGCTCTTCACGTACCGGGCCGGTATAGACAAAGGGCTGGCCCAGGCTGGCTTTTACAGGTGAGTTGCCGTAGAGCATGTCAGTATCTAATTCATTGCGATCTTCAGCAGCAAAAGTAGCACTGGAGAAGAGGATGGCGGAAGTCAGGCTGACAACGGTTTTGATTGAATTTTTCATGCTATATTTCCTTTATGGGTGGTATTTAGAAATTGTGTGGTGAGCCTTTTTGCTCAAGTAGAGAATCGGTAGGATTCGAACTTTCCAGAACAATTTCTTGCTGTACCCTCACTACAGCAGGCGCTGTGCCAACCCCGAAATAAAATACATAAATATATGCAATAACAGATAGTTACATAATTCTCACTGTAAATATTCGACCAACCCACCTATCCAATCGATATAAAATATAGTACGGGACACATCGGAGATAATTCTGTATAAAGGTGCTCATGGA
>JBEVXT010000232.1:0-4158 GCA_040505955.1 Sedimenticola sp.
TGGAGGCCAAGCGCCAGGCCGAAGACGCCCTCGCCGGTCAACACGCCGACTACGACTACGCCAAGGCGCAGTCCGAGCTGCTTGAAGCGGTCGCTCAGCTGCGTACTATTGAAAAAATGCGTAAGACCCGTGGTGGTTAAAGCTGCTGTTTTGCCCTGACACAAAGCCCCTTTACTGGGGCTTTTTTATGTAACCGTATGAACTGCAAGCTGTTTTCTCCAGCTAACATGGTGTAATAAAAAATAGCTTAAGAAAAAGTTGAACTGGTTCACATTGTTGTGGTAGATTGGTATCTAGCTGACGACGGTTGGCTGAAATAGATGCGGTGAGGCGATGGATCGTGATTGGATATGATTTGCCGCAACAGTATCGATACTAAACTAGAGAATTTTGGAGACAAGCAAATGATTAAAGGAATTAGTAAGTTTTTGGCGGCAGGTTTGTTGTTGTTGGTAGGCAGTGCGAATGCTGCGCTTCTGTCACCTTTAACGGTAAACACGCTTATTGATGGTTCATCTGACTTGGCAAACAGCGCGATTGGAACAAGCTATGAGGTGCCAGTCAGTTATGATTTTACAACCACCACAAACCTTCTGCTGGTGACCGCTACACTCACTCCCGGTGGTCCTCTGGCGGGTGAATTTGAAGGCAGAACCTACTCAAACATGTCGTGGACTGTGGATGGGACTACCCACATTCTTACACCGCATGATGGTTATTTGAATCCTGGAGCTACTCTTGTGGATAGCTTTCTGCTGGATTTAGGAGAGACTAAGGCAATCTCTATTGCAGGTACTTACAACGATCTTGCAGGTTATAATCTGGTTGTCACGGCTGAAATTTCTGAGGTACCCGTACCAGGTGCTGCTATCCTCTTCGGCTCTGCCGTCGTTGCATTTGGCTTTGTCAGTCGTCGTAGAAAGGGTATGAGTGCCTGATCTGCACAGGGTGATCTAGGGTCGCTCAGGCAACCCAATACCTGGTTGCCGAATAAAACCTCGCCAAACGGCGGGGTTTTTTTTATGCGAAAATTGGGGTCAAAATAGAAATAGAAAAAGAGAAAAAGGGGTCAGTACCCTTTAATTAGATCACCCTCTCTACAAATCTGGCCGTATATGTTCCTAATTAAAGGGTACTGCCCCCTTTTCTTTTAACGTTATTACTTTGCTACAATAGTCGGATATTAAAACCAAGAGCGTATGGACATGCCGCGTAAGCCAAGATTCTTTTTACCAAATGTACCGGTACATATCATTATTCGTGGTAACAGCAGGAAGGCTGTCTTTGCTGAGACGGGTGATTATCTTGCCTACCTTGCTTGGCTTGAGGAGGGCGCATCCACTCATGAGTGTCAGGTGCATGCCTACGTTCTCATGACGAATCATGTCCACCTATTAGTCAGCGCAGATAATCCACTAAATCTTTCGAAATTACCTCAGTATGTAGGTAGAAAGTACGTGCAATTTTTTAATCATAAATATGGATGCAGTGGAACTCTGTGGGAAGGACGCTTTAAGGCAAGCAGTATTGACAGTGATCACTATCTTCTTGCTTGCCAACGCTACATCGAACTTAACCCCGTGCGAGCAAACATGGTGGAAAAACCAGCTGAATATCGTTGGTCTAGCTATCATGCCAATGCTTATGGAAAAATCACTCCCCTGTTGACCCCCCATCCTCTTTACTTGGCCTTAGGTAATAATAACGAACAACGTGCCCAATGTTATCGCGCTAGTTTCAAGGAGGTTCTTGATAGTTCTTTGGTAGGAGAGATAGTGTCATCCGTTCAAACGGGCACCCCTCTTGGCAATGATCGTTTTAAGGGTACCCTTTAATTAGGAACATATATGGCCAGATTTGTAGAGAGGGTGATCTAATTAAAGGGTACTGACCCCTTTTTCTTCTCTTTTTCTTTTCTGTTATGATTGACCGATACTGAAAACCAGCAGAGGGCACGGATATGCCGAGAAAACCAAGATTCTTTCTCTCAAATGTACCGGCACATATCATTATTCGCGGCAATAGCAGAAAAGCCATCTTTGCAGAGATAGATGATTATCTAGCCTACCTTGCCTGGCTTGAGGAGGGTGTATCCGCTCATGATTGCCAGATACACGCTTATGTCCTCATGACTAATCATGTTCACTTACTGGTCAGTGCTGATAATCCACAAAATCTTTCGAAACTGCCCCAGTATGTAGGCAGAAAATATGTGCCCTATTTCAACCACAAGTATGGAGGCAGCGGAACGCTCTGGGAGGGGCGATTCAAGGCGAGCAGCATTGACAGTGATCACTATCTTCTTGCTTGCCAACGCTACATCGAACTTAACCCCGTGCGAGCAAACATGGTGGAAAAACCAGCTGAATATCGTTGGTCTAGCTATCATGCCAATGCTTATGGAAAAATCACTCCCCTGTTGACCCCCCATCCTCTTTACTTGGCCTTAGGTAATAATAACGAACAACGTGCCCAATGTTATCGCGCTAGTTTCAAGGAGGTTCTTGATAGTTCTTTGGTAGGAGAGATAGTGTCATCCGTTCAAACGGGCACCCCTCTTGGCAATGATCGTTTTAAGGGTGAGATCGAGCAACTGCTTGGGGTAAAGGTTGGGCAATCCAGGAGAGGCAGGCCAAATAAGAGAGCTGTAAAGGGTACTGACCCTTTTTAAAATGAACAATAAGATTATACCGACTCTGATTGCATTGCTGGTTGTATCAACAGCACTGTGGCAGACGGCCCGCATCAGCAGAGAGAGTGCTCTTGCCGATCTTGAGCAGGAGGGGCGCTATCAGCTGAGCCTCTATATATCGCACCTCCAGGGACGGCTGGAGAAGTTTGAATCTCTCCCTGCACTGCTGGCCACCAACAGGCGCCTGGTCTACCTCCTTCGGCATCCTCAGGATCGTGAGGGTGCTGAAGCGCTGAGCCAGGACCTGGAGAAGATCAACCACATCAGTGGCGCTGCTGATACCTATCTGATGGATAGTCGTGGACTCACTATTGCCGCATCCAACTGGCAATCAGAGCGCCCGTTTGTCGGTAAAAACTTCTCCTATCGCCCCTATTTCACAGAGGCGATGGAGGGGCGTCTCGGCCGCTATTTTGCCTTGGGCTCCACCTCTCACCGCCGTGGTTACTATTTTGCCCACCCTGTATATCACCAACAGCAGATTTTGGGTGTGGTTGTGGTTAAGCTCGATATTGCCCAGATTGAGCAGGAGTGGAGTCTCTCTGATGACCGCTTTTTCGTTACCGACCCTGATGGTGTGATCTTTATCACCACTGAAACTGACTGGCGTTTCAAGTCCATGCAACCGCTGTCGCCTCAGGCTAAATTGAGGATCAGAGAGGAGCGCCGTTACGTGGATACAGAGATTGAGCCCCTGGCACTTTCAATGGTTGCCACGATTGGAACATCCAATCGGATTGTCAGCATCGGCCCTGGAGAGGGTGGGCGTTATCTGATGCTGGAGCATGAGATGCCCGAGGTTGGTTGGAAGATCCATATACTCACCTCTTATGCACCTGTATCCGGCCAGGTGAAGCGCAGTCTGCTGATGGTTGTTGGCGCATTTACCCTGTTTGCTCTTTTGGCACTCTATCTCTCCCAGCGTCGGAGACGCCTGCTGGAGCGTGCCGAATTTGCCCGCAGGGCAAAGCGTGATCTGGAACTGCGCGTCCGTGAGAGAACGGGCGAACTGACCGAATCCAACGCCCGTCTGACCTCGGAGATTGCGGAGCACCGACAGACAGAAGAGGCGTTGCAGCAGACACAGGATGAGCTGATTCAGGCGGCCAAGATGGCAGTGGTCGGACAGATGGCCACTGGCATAAGCCACGAACTGAACCAGCCTCTGGCAGCCATTCGATCCTATGCTGATAACTCTCGCGCCCTGTTGCAGCGTGAGCGTAAGGAGGAAGCCTGTTGGAATCTGCAGCAGATTTCTCAATTGACCGAACGAATGGCGACCATCAGTTCACAGTTGAAACTCTTTTCCCGCAAGACCACGGGACGGTTGGTGAGCGTATCCCTGCCTGCGGCGATCGACTACTCGCTGAAAATCCTCGCTCCGAGAATAAAGGAGACAGCTGCGGATGTGCGGCTGGAACTGCCGCTGGAGGAGGTTTTTCTCCAGGCCGATATGGTGCAGTTGG
>JBEVXT010000233.1:0-3525 GCA_040505955.1 Sedimenticola sp.
TCGAGAAACTGTCCACTACTAGTAGCACATATTGATATCCATCCTCTGTTTTTGGAAGTGGGCCTAGGATATCCATATGCCATCTGTCAAAGACATCAGAGATGGGCATTGAGGTCAATGGAGGAGGAAGTTTCCTCCGTATTGTCTTCATCCTCTGGCATTGGTCACATGTAGTCACATAATCGTGGATTACCTGGTACATTCCTGGAAAATAATACTTTTCTCGGATGGCCGCATGTGTCTTTGTGATACCCAAGTGTCCACCGCCAGCATGACAATCATGGAAGGACTTCAGAACATCACTTCTGAGAACTTGTGGTAACGCCACTTGTTTGACTGTTCTCTGTTCGACTGGTACTCCCTTGGACCTGGGCTGATAAAAATGATACAGCACACCATTGAGCATAGCATACTGCCCTGCCTCAGCAGTAACTGCGTTTGCACGTTTGCTGTCATCCGGGACTTCCCGTTTTTCCAAGTAAATTCAGATATCCTTAAAGTCTGGACACTGTCTCTGTAATTTTCCTATATCCTGTCCTTCCGAATCTCCATCCTTGTTGTTTTGCTCCGGTAAAGGGTTATCCAGCGTCTCTATAGATTCTACTGTGTGTGTAGTATCATATTCAAATGTGACTTGTATGTGTTTTGCATGTGTAAGTGAGGCTGGCTGTACTTCTACCGGACTGACGGACGGTGTATTATCAGCGGGTATCTTAATTGGCAAAGGAGTTTCGTATGGGCGCCGGGACAATGCATCTGCATTGTTGTGGACGCGACCCGCCTTGTGTACTATTTCAAAGTCATACTGCTGTAAGTGTAAAGCCCACCTACCTAACCTTGAGTTTGTATCTTTGATAGAGTTCAGCCATTTCAGTGCTTTGTGATCAGTAACAACAGAAAACCTGTGATGAGCCAAGTAGTCATGATAAGCTTTGATACCATCTACTACAGCCAGACACTCGATCTCGGAGACCGTATATTTCCGCTCATCTGGTCTGAGTGAACGACCACCATATGAGACAACCATTTCCTTGCCACAAGGACCTTTTTGACCCAAAATATAACTAATGGCTTCACCGGAACCATCCGTCGAAAGGATGAACGGTGCATTCATGTCAGGGTAGGAGAGCATTGGAGCTGATGTTAGAGAATCTTTTAGTGATTGGAAGGAAACTTTGCACTTTTCATCCCAGTGGAATGGGCGGTCTTTTTGCAAAAGCTGGTTCATGGGTGCTGCTATTTGTGAAAAGTTTGACACAAAACGCCGATAATAATTGCACAACCCAAGAAACCTGCGAATGTCACGCTGTGTTTTAGGAGTGGGGAAAGAGCGAACTGCATCAGTCTTAGATTTGTCAACCTCAATTCCATCCTTTGAAAGAACATGACCTAGATAGATGACTTTATCAAGAGCAAAATGACATTTCTCACTTTTGAGAGTGAGTTTTGCGTCCCGTAACTTTCTGAAGACCATATCAAGGTGACCAAGATGTTCAGTGAAATTCCTACTAAATACCAAAATGTCATCAATGTAGCAAAGAACATGCTTCCAGTTCAATCCACGCAAAACTTGCCCCATTACCTGCTGAAACGACATAGGTGCGTTTTTCAGACCAAATGGCATGCGTTTCCACTCGTAGACAGACTCATGGGTTATGAAAGCTGCCTTATGACTTGTTTCAGGATCCATTGGGATTTGCCAAAATCCTGAAGCTAAATCAAGGGTAGAAAATACTTTTGCGTGGGCCTCCCCGATTGTGTCAAACACACATTCGAGTCGGGGTAAAGGATGAGAGATTGAATGTGTGATTTGATTGAGTTTTCGATAATCAACAGCAAATCGGAATGTACCATCCTTTTTCTTGACTAAAACAACCGGACTGTGCCATGCAGAATTTGAAGTTTCTATAATGCCTTGTTCCAGCATGTCATTGACCAAGTTTTGCGTAACATTCCTGAGATGAGGGGACTGTCTGTAAAATGGCATATGAACAGGTGGTGCTTGAGGTAATGTTTCGACCCTATGTTGATATATGTCTGTTTTTCCCAGATCTTGGAGAGAAGTAGAGAAGACATCATTATTAGCACACAGAAAATTTTGAAGTTCAGAACGCTGGTCTGGCGTTAAAATAGCACTGTCGATATTGAAGGAAATATATTAGAAGGAAGTTTGTTATCTCTAGACGTGGAAGGATTTGAGTTGTTTGGAGAGTTTACATGGGATGTGGCACTGGTGGTAGCACTAATGTCTATGTTGTGTGTGTCAACTGTCTCATCTGCCAAAGGGACAAGTATATGTTGATCTATGTCGGCTACAGTTGCAATAACTTTCTGACGTGATATGTGTATATCATTAGACGTAGGATTTAACAGTCTGATTGGGGCCTTTCCCTTTCTTACCTGTACCAGACATCTAGCACCTGCAAGACTGCGATTGCAGAGGCTAGTCACTGGTTCCAAAAGCACAACTTCTCCAGTTCTGCGATTGGATACCTTAGCCTCTACATTGATTTCTGACTCTGCAGGTACTGTGATGGCTGTCGTCGTTCGAACGAGGCCATTTGGAGACTGAATCAAGCATGCAGTGATCAATTGGTCATGGATGGAGATTGTACTCGTGCTTAAATCAATAACTACATTATGAGAAGTTAAAAAATCCATACCGAGTATTAATGGGTGACGCAGTTCTGCCAAAATGTAAAAAGAAAAATCTATAGTTGCTCCTGAGATTATGAGAGGAATGTTCAGTGTGCCCAAAATATCATGTTTCTCATTTCCTACACCAACTATTTGTGAAATATTTGCAGGCTCTATGGATGAAACATCAATTTTAGTTTTTCGTAAGTACGCCAGAGATGCACAGGAAACGGTTGCACCTGTATCTATAAGACACCTTGTTCGTTTGCCACCAACAGACAATAACAATGAATTTGTATGTATTGGGGCAATCATGTCCACTGCATGTCTGGCATCCTCAGATGATTTTTGATTTTGTGTCTTTGTTTTGCCTGACCGTTTCTTAGACTGTGTATTATTGGCTGTATTGCCTCTATGCCCGCTCACATGACTAGAAGACGTGCGAACAGGCACGTACCCCTATTTCTTAGCACCAGATGTAGGATATGATCCTGTCTTCTGTGAAGACATGCAAACTGGTGAGATGTGGTTGAGTTTACCACAGTCTCTACATGTTTTACCCATTGCTGGACAAGTACTGGGACCATGTACCCGCTTACCTCCACATCTGTAGCACTGCCATTGTTCGGGTGCATCATCTCGATTGGCAGCACGTCCCTGGTTCTGGCCTCGCCTGTCCTCCCATCTGCCACCTTGTCGGTATTGTTGTGACTGTTGCTGGACGTCATCCCATCTGCCCCCTTGTCGGTGTTGTTGCGGCGGCGGCTGATGGACGTCAAAGTGTGGCTGACGTGTATTAAACGCCAGCAGTTCTTCCATCTGTTGGTGTAGCAACTCCATGTCTTGCCGGAGCTTTATATTTTCCGCATCCGCGCTGTTGACTGATGC
>JBEVXT010000233.1:3543-5499 GCA_040505955.1 Sedimenticola sp.
AGTGGCTGCATGTGCCGCCATCGTAGCTGATGCCGTCTGCTCCGCAATAACCATTGCGTGTCTGACTGCATCCAGTGTCTGGGGATTTTGTGGCATCACTAGGCCCACCAGACATGGTTTGAGTCCTTTCACCACTATTGACACTGCCAATGGCTCCGGCAAGTCTCTGCCCTGCGCGACCTCCACAAATCTTGCGAAATACTCCTCTACATATTCTGTAGCACGTTGTACAATGTTGAGCACTGCAAGATCACAGTGCGTGCTCCTCTTAAATCTTGTGAGGAATGCGTCCCTCAAGGATGCCACAGACCTTTGTGTTGCGTCTGTCAGCGAATCATACCATGTTCTGGCGATGCCTTGAAGGTGGAATGGCATCGCCATGGCTGCTCGCTCGTCCTTCATGTTGGAAAGGGCCGCATATCTCTCGAACCAAGCAAACCATTTTGCCGGGTCCTGCCCTTGACCGCTGAAGGATTCCAGCCGTATTGAGTTCATGTTGTCGAAGATCGGCTGTTCTACTTGAGCCCTGCTTCCCGATTGGGTTGTAATGGATGTCGCCGCCTGTCGAGAGGTACCGGTCGATCCAGATGTCCGCAAGTTGTAGTTTAATGGACTGGACATCGACCTTTCGTCTCCACCAGTTTTTGTGACTGTTGTTGTAGGGGGGGGGAATTAGCTTGTTGGTCTGAAAGATTCGAAGGAAGAACTTCGTTATACTAAAATGACCTTTATTCATCGACATCCAAACAGGAACTGTCAATTTCTTAGGCCTTAATTCTTCCTTCGAATTCCCAGAGCGTGAGTATTTCCTGACCAATCAAATAACTCTACTGTAAGTCACGTGATCACGGAACTGGTCAGCCAATGACATGAATGTCTCTACTTTTCTTTATTAATTAATTTAGGTTGCCATGCAGTTTTATCGTTTGATGTTGGCTTGTGTGATTACAGCAAATACCAGCTTGATTGCTGTCCTTTGTGGGAATTTATGGTCAAAATAGTTGAGCTGCTTAATTGATAATATTGCGCAACTATGTTTGACAAACAGAAGCCAAGTCACCCAAGCGATATGCGAGATAGCTTATACTTCAAACCATAAATTTCAGAAATAAAATTATGTTTTCTGCTAATAAAAGTTAAATTCAAATTCTTACTAGCAAAATAATAAAATATTTGGTATCCTGAAAGAAAAACAAAAAGTTTGATATGAATATCAAGTACAACAGCATCATTTTCATGATTTGACATTTCCCTATAATTTTTGTCTTAAAAATCCTAATAAAAGCAATATTTGTGCTTTTCGTCAATTTTCACATATATATCCTATTTCCATGTATTGTAACCTTCAAAATGAGGCTTAATATGACGAAATTCTGATGCAGTTTTGTAAAACGATGCTTTTGTACACCTATTTATAATACTGCAATTGCAGTGTTGAAAACTTATGGATGCCAGTTCCGTTAACACTTAAGTCTATATACAATCCTTCTAAAACACAAAGTTACAAACTAAAAATATGTTGGTACATGTAGGTCATCAGAATATACTTTGTCTTTTGGACCTGCGGTGAGGCATGCTATAATAATGATGAAAAATGGGTCTTATGGCTCCATTACTTGTGTTATACTGGGAGTCGCAAAATACATGTACATAGTTATGAGCACAGTTATAATTATATGTATTATAAATGTAATATAAAAATGCACACATAATACAAATAACAGCTAGAAGTGTAATAAAATGTGTTTAAGTATGGCCACCACAATTGGTAATTTAAAAGTACATGTAATTATGCACACAACTGATTTTTCTCCATTTTGATTCCATAGTATCTTGAAAATTTTGGCAAGTGCTCCTTTATCATGTTTATGAAAATGACATTATGTGATAGAAATTATGGAAGTGATTTAGCCAGTGAGTGAGAAAATCACATTGAGTGAGAAAATCACAAATATT